>NZ_JBIMQP010000029.1:0-20172 GCF_043945315.1 Enterobacter cloacae complex sp. 2024EL-00227 | reverse complement strand
AACCGCGTTCTGTTATCTGACGGACGGCTTCTTCCTTAAATTCAGGTGTAAATCGTGGTGTGCCCATACGCTCCTCCTATGCTCAAACTATAGGGCAGGATCGTCTACCGGGGCGGGGTCAGTCCAACTCTCCAGTTTGAGAGTCCAACTAAATGGGTGCAGTACATTTGGTTGGTTAATGAAAATTAACTTCCTACGGGGCTTTCTTCTTTTTGCCACACAACCGGTAACAAACCACCTTCACGTCATGAGGCAAAAAGCCTCAAGCGCCATCGCCATTATATCCCGTTGTCGATCATCTGCCCAGGAATAACAGTCTGAAAACTGTATAAATCCTCATCGTTTTTCCGCGTCATTCAGCCCCTGAAATCCCCAGCGCCTCACGAATCTCAGCGGCTCTCTGTTCGCTTCCGGCGGTCACGCCGGCGTTATAGACAAGGCTGATCATCGCCTGCAACATTTCCCAGTCATCCCGCTCCAGCCGGGCATCAAGGCGGTACAGGATCTTCCCGCTTTCAGCATGCCGGAACACGGTTCCTGTCTCTTTTTTGTCGAACCTGCGGCTGATAATGCTCAATAGCCCTCCCGGTTATCCGTACCTTCTGACCACTCGCGGATCTGGTCTTCGAGCGCCTCAAGATGCCTGTCTATACTCTCCGCCAGCTGCTCGCTTTCGGTTTCCAGCCAGCCACTGAGTCCGTCCCACTCGCAGCACATCTCTTTCAGCTTTGCCGACATGGTACGGAGCTTGTTACGCTGGCTGCGGGCGACTTTCAGCTCCGTCTTGCAGGGGTTATTTCTCATTCTGCCCCCTGCTGATACCGCAACTTGTTCGGCACCTGCCAGCGCTCAGCAGTACGGACAGACTCCGGCGTCTCCCGCACGATAAACGGGATTTCGTACATCACTGCATACAGCGGCTCGCCGCTGATGCGAAGCCAGTCAAGTTCCTTCAGCGACGAGAACCGCGACTGCCAGCGCCAGAACGGTCCGGCAAGCTCTGCCGCGTCAAACTCGTCGCTCCACCGGGTGTACCAGATGCAGACGGTTTCCGGTGACTGAAAATTCAGGTCGATTTTCGCCTGCTCCAGCAGGTTCTGGCGCAGTTTCCAGCGCTGTTCGTACTCACGAGACTGGCGGCGCATCTGACGCGTGGTCTTAATGCCGGACCTGTGCAGCCGTCGACCCGTGCGGGTGTGCATGACCTCAGGAAACAGTTCGGCCTGTACGTCAATTGTGAGCGGCAGCGGGCAGGCTTCGCCACTGGTGGCGATCATCGTGTTAAGCGCCTCCTCGACCTGTTTCAGGTTCGAATGACGGTTATTTGGCACCCAGTGCAGACCAGGTATTTTATTGGCCACCGTGGCGTTGAGGCGTCCGCTGCCCGTGAGAAGACGCAGAAAGGTACGCACATACGGCATGGCGGGCAGTCGTGCGCCGCGTTCGCGGGCAGACTCAACATGGCTGATAGCCTGTATTGCAGCCTGACGGGCGGGCTTCAGGGAAACGAGCGCGTGTGAGGACGGGATCATGCTGTCACCTCCACATTCATCAGCTTCGCCACGGTGCGGGCAGTGCAGTTAAAGCGGCGCATACCTGCCAGCTGCGCGATCAGCTGGTTTATCCGTTCAGGCTGGAGCGTGTCGCTCTGGTAAAGAGTACGCACCACTTCACCGCCGGAGGATAGCAGCACCAGAAGCCAGTAAGGCGAGACTTCGCCGGGGCTGCACACGCACAGATGCCAGTCATCACTGCCGTCCGCGCTGAAGCGGCACTGGACAGGGAAGAAGCCGCCGAACTCGCTGCGGAACTCGGCGCAGACGCACCATCCTTCAGGTGTGGACAGGAGGCCGGTCACGGCGTCGCTGAGGGCGCGGCGCGCGTCTTCGCCCTGCTGACGGATAAACTCCAGGTCGGATGCGGTCAGGGTGTTAATTCGGTTCAGGTCATATTGCATGGTCATGTCTGTTCCCGCCGCCCGAAGGCGGCGGCCTCCGGTATTAAGCAGCGTGGTCAGTGGTGTCAGCGTCGGTTTCGGTGGCTTCTTCAGCCTCAGCGGCTGGCGCTGGGCGCACCATCCAGTCAGGCAGCCAGCCCTGAGCATTCAGATCCTGCTCGGCGGCCTTCGCCGCATCGCGGCGCTTGAGCTTCACAACTTCACCCGCACGGGCGCTGAGTCCGGCTTCTTCATAGGCTTTGCCAATCTGGGAAATCGTGAGCTTACCGAAGTAGCTCTCAGCATCCGGCTGCCACCATTTGCGCAGGTCAAAGTCCAGCGCCGCTTCCAGCCCGTCCAGTTCGCTTTTCTGCGTATGGTTATACATACGTTCCTGAATGCCGTTGATACCGTGTGCCGCGCAGAATCCCAGCAGGGTGTTCACCTGCTCGGCTGACCATGACAGCAGCCAGGTGAAATCGAGATGCCAGTTTTCGGGCAGCGTTGCCTGAAGCGCTTTTTTCTGTGCAATGAGCGCCGTCAGCGCCTTCCCTTCTTCACCGGATGGAGCCAGTGATGAAAGGTGATACTGATTCGAGGTCACATACGCTTTCAGCGGTTCGCTGCGCTTGCCGTGGGTGCGGTCAAAGAGCGCAAGACACAGCGTCCACGTCAGGAGCGCCACCGATACATCGGGTCGACCCGCCAGTTCCGCCTGAACGGCAAGAGTGCGCTCCGCCGACATGGCCTTAACCAGCGTTGCCGGATAGGCGTCAGCGGGAATGTCAGGCGTGGTGTATCTGATAACGTTCTTTTCACGTTCCTGACGCGCCTGTTCTTCTTCTGCCCGGTCTTCGTCAGTCAGCCTGCGGATACCAGGCTGAACCTGAAAATTGCTACCGTCCCATGACACCCAGACTCCGTGCGCGGCGCGAAATTCCGGCGTGGCTTCACGGTAAGTCGCCTCGCAGTAGATATCATCAATCTGCTCCTGAATCGCGTATTCGTCATCGTAGGTTTCAGTAGCGTCCCTTTGTTCTTCCAGCTCACTGACGCGCTTCTGTTCTTCTTCCGTCAGGACAGCTTTCGGCATCGCAAAACGGTACTGTTCACCGTCCTCACCGCTGGCGCGCAGTTCCGTCATACGGAACTCAGCCCAGCCCCAGCCCTGCTCCTGCTTAACGCGGGCGGCGAGCACGGTGAGCTTGCCAGCCAGCAGGGATTTCACCAGCGCCGCATCGGCAAAGGTGCTGTCCCTGTCGCTGAACAGGTCGGCGGTCAGCGTACCGCCAGCGGCGGTATAGGCTTCCTCGCCCACATACTCAAACATCGGGTGACTGATGGCCATCTTGTCGTCAGTCACCATTTTGCGCAGGGTCTGTACGGCAGGATCGCGCCACTGTTCAACAGCCTCTTTCCAGACCTGCTCCTGACGCTCATGGGTATCAGCAAGTGTCAGGACTTCACACTGTTCAAGGGAGATTTCATCCCGCGCCAGCGCATCCAGCAGGGAGGGGGCAAGATTCGCCAGCTTCAGGCAGCGCTGAACGTGGCGCGGGTGGTAGCCCATCAGTGCGCCGATCTGAGAGGCCGTTTTACCTTCCTGCTGAAGGGTACGAAAACCGATAATCTGCTCGGCGGGATGCATGTTTTTACGTCGACCGTTCTCGATCATCGAGGCCGCCACAGCCATCTCCACGGGCAGGACTTTCACCGGAACAAACGGCGTGTCTGCATCGAGAACACCGCGCATCACCAGAATGCCTGTGCCTCTGCGGCGACCTTCCCCGCCGACAATGCCGATCGTACCGTCCGGCAGTTCTGCACCGATCAGGTTCTGGAGGATGCCCATTGCCTGAATGCTGTCTGCCATCTCTTCCACTTCCCGATCGGTATGCGGAATGATGCGCGTGTTTAAGCCCGTGTGTGACAGGCGGGAGTACGGGAAGATTTGCACGGGCGTATCAGCGAGCAGCTGGACGAGTTTCTGCTCGGTAGACTGCGCGATTTTTTCCGCAGATTTTGTCTGACGGGTGGTCTTAGCTGGTTTTTTTGCCGTAGTATTGGTGGCGACCATGATTTTTACCTCTCAGTGATAGTTGTGGTTAGCCGTGGCCGGATTGCCCTCCGGTCACGGCACTCGGTTAACCGGTAATGCGTTTCGGGTGTGCTGCCAGTGCTCCAAAGGACGGATAGCCATCAAGAAGCTGCATCATGACTTTTGCCCCTTCCAGCATCGCTTTATCCGTTACGCTGCCGCTGTTTTCACACACGTTGATCGTTGCCACGATCCCCGATTTCACATCTGAAAAACGCTCATACATGCGGTTGCTGAACAGGACTCGTTTGCCTCCTGCCATCACCTGCCAGTTGTTGCAGTCATTAAATCGGGTGTCCACGTTGTCAAACTCGACCACGTGGGTGTCGCTGGCCTGAATGCGCAGCAGCTTCACGATTTCGGTGCTCTGCCCGACCTTACGGGTCGCCGGACGGGTGTTAAGGTTCTGCATGTTTCCTCCTTCTCTGGGTTAAGGCCGGACATCCGGCCTCCGGTTAAAGCTGCACGTATTGCAGATTGCGTTTCAGTTCAAAAAGAAAATCCGGTTCAAACGACCAGGCGCGCCAGTTAAGCGTTCCGTTGGTGCGGATCTCCACCTGCACGTCGCCGTATCGGGAAACGTCGGACAAGGTGACGGTGACCCCCGCCTTCAGCGAAGTGGCCTGAGCCACCCACTCCCGTGCGACAGAAACAGGGTTTTGTTCTTCCCCCATCTTCCTGGAAGATTCTTGAGCGGCGGTTTTGACGTTGACGTTTCGTGTGTGCATCCTGGTTTTCTCCTGTGGTGATGGTTGTCCATCTCCCTGGTGAGTTCTCTCGCGGCAAAGGGCAAAAGGAGCAACGGCGAAGGGCGGAAGGAAAGGGGCGAAGACAAAAGTTTTTGCGGCACGCAAAAAGTTTTGGCGGAGTGCATTTCACCCCTTGGATGACGACCCGACGGTGCTACGACAAGCCCTCCGCGTGAGGACGCACGGGGGATGGCTTCACCGGGGGAACAGGATGCACACACCCGACACGTCGGAACGGCGTGGCGCCATTAAAGCGACGGCATCAGCCGGCGCGGTGAAGGCGTTCCGGACGGCACGGCCGGAGAAGCCGCAGCCCTTGACCTTCGCCATCAGACCCTAGCGTCAGCCCGAAACCCGGAGGGGTTCGGCGGAGCCTGGCGGGTGCGTCAGCCCGAAACCCGGAGGGGTTCGGCGGAGCCTGGCGGGTGCGTCAGCGGCCGCCCTGGCGGAGTGGGGCTCGACGACCGGACAGCAGCGCTGGCCGGGAGCCGAAGGGGGCCAGAAGTGGGATTCAGGTGTTTTCAGAGGATTTGCTGATCGGGTTTCAGAGCCGCCACGCCACGCCACGCCACGCCACGCCACGCCACGCAGGACCGTATCTGTGACAATTTGCCCTCACAATGCCTTTCATCTGCATCTCTCCGGGCTTACATCCGGGCGGGAGGGGGCAGCGCCGCAGGCGCTGGCCTTACCGTCCGTCAGCCCGAAAGGATGACAGGGTTTTCGCGCGCGAACAGGCGGCGCCTATGCCCCGCCCGGATTATTTATTGTCCGTCGCCCTGACCGCCCTGGAGAATGAAGTGGCCGCAAAGATAGACGGCGCACTGGCGGGTAGCCGATTCGCAGATCTCTTCAAGCACTTTAGCTGTGGTTACGGGGCTGAGTCCGGATTCGCGACGTCGCTCGTTGATAAGTGTTTTATACTGGCGCAGGATGCTGCGGGTTTCCGGTGACAGTTGCAAGGTGTTCTCCTTTTGTTCTGTTTCCGGAGGCAATGCCTCCGGTTTCTCTGTCAGGCATCGAGCGCCGCGCGCAGGCGCATCATGACGTCGTTTTCTTCTTTCAGGGTTTCTTCAGCTGATCCGCCGCCATCCTCCGCGCATACTGCGATACGTTGCATCTCCCGTCCTGCAAGCTGCATGACTAAGGCCAGCGATTTCGCGGGAATAGTCACGGTTCGCTTCTCGCGTCGCTCATCGAGCATGGTTTCGACAATCGCCCGTATCTGGCCGATATCCGCGCCACTTTCAAGGCATGAACTTAGCCGACGCAGGACTTCATCCAGTTCCTCATCGGTTAAATCCCAGTCAAGGCAGACGCAACGAATGTCATTTCGATTCCAGCAGGCGAAAACGTATTTCTCGCCATCGAGGTCGGAATGTCTGAACATTTCAAGGGCAATTTCTCTTGCTGTACCAATCATGTTTTTCTCCTTTTATCGGGCGGCATCGCCGCCCGTGGTCAGTCAGTCAGTCAAGGGCACGCCAGATGGTGGCGCTTTCCGGATGGGTGTCAGCAAATGCCATAAGCTGCTCATAGCGACGGCAGAAGTGGCGGCACAGTTCTTCATGGTCATGGTTGCTGTGGTGCCAGCTCCGGTGATTCAGTACCAGCGCCGTGAGGATGATCCCCGCCACTTCCCCGCTGACAGTCTCCTCAAACCAGTTGTCCGGATTGCACAGGGTCAGGCTCTCCACGTCAGGCGCCATATATCCGCCGCCTTCCGGCAGCCGGTAAAACTGCCAGAATCCCCCCTGATACTCAGGGCAGTAACGCTGGGCGTAGGCGTACACGGATGCCTCGGACGTCATAAAATCGCCGCCAAACAAATCAGGCAGGAAAGTCAGGCGCTGCGCACCCTCAAGACGAACAGCATCACAGGTCACGGTCTGGTTCATAGATCCTCCACGGTTAACATATTCTCGGTTCCGGCATCGCCGTGACGACACGACAGACCGGCGAAAAGCGGAGGACACAGGGGCGACGCCGCAAGCCGCAGCGCAAAGCCTTCACGGGCTGAATGCACCGTGAAGGGTGCGAACGGGTGAGGACGGAGGCGTAAGCGAACCCTTGTGGCCGATGCGGCCGGGCTACAGTGAAGTCACGGCGCATGCCGTCACCGCACGGAGCTTCAGGGGGAGTTTCATTGTCCCGACGTGGCCCGGAGGGCAGCGGCGGATAGAAGCGGAAGGCACTGACATCCTTTTCGCTGTGGATGTCCACCGGTTGCCGGGGCGTTACCCCGGCTCTTTCCCTTACGCGGCCAGCGTCTCCTGTAATGCGTGAACGTCCTTCAGCGCATTCCTGACGGATTCAGGCTCCTGCCGCCCGGCTTCCCAGGCCATACCGATCCGGTTTTCCAGCTCGCATTCATAGTTACGCAGGACGCGGGACAGGAGTACTGCCGGAACACTCACCTGACGGTTTGCCGCTTCGCGCTGACGGGCCAGGAGATCGCTGACAGTCCGATTATTTACCCCATCCTGACGGTATTGCGTCATTTTCATTTCGCCGATCGCCTTCATCAGATTCCGGATTTCAGTCCCGTCCGGTTCTGGCTGGGCTTCACGGCAGGCCACGCTAATCCCCTCTTCCGTCCAGACCAGCAGGACCAGGGGTTCGTCAAAGGTGAACATGTTTTCAAGCTGTACACAAAGTTCTTCGCGGGTTCCGTACATCGTTTGTTCTCTCTTGTAAGGGGTTACAGGCCGGGCATCAGCCCGGCAGGGTCAGTCAGTCCTGAAAGGTTTCGTCCAGCACCAGGGCTTCGCGGTAAGCTTCAAGAAGCAGGGTGTTGATCCGGCGCAGAGTCTGCGCAGCCATACGTTCGGTAAGCGTTGCCGCGTCGTGCCGGTGCTGCGATTCGAGGCGGTTCAGCAGCATCCGCACGTCACACATGGCATTGCTGAGCGCGGCCACGTCCGCGCGCAGGTGTTCAAGGCCCGGGTAGTTCATGCCGCCTCCGGCCAGTCGGGGTAAAACGCGCCGTCATTGGCCGCCGGCATCCTTCTCGCCCGTTCAACCTGTGCCAGACGGCGGACGCCGGCGGCGTGGTACTCCTCAAGCATCTCGATCCCGATATAGCGGCGGCTGGCTTCGGCGGCGGCCACGCAGGTGGAGCCGCTGCCGGCGAACGGGTCAAGGACTATGGCCCCCGGACGCGTGAGCGATTCAATCAGCGGCCGCAGGCTCTGCACCGGCTTCTCCGTCGGGTGGTGTCGGTTGCCGGTGTATTTCCAGGGGATCACGTCCGGGACGGGACGGTCCGGGGTTTGCGGCCTCCCCTTCGCCAGCAGGTAAGCGTTCTCATGGGTGTAACCCACGAACGTCGATTTTGAGGCGTAGCTCTTGGCAAAGACGATATGACCAACCACCCGGAAGCCGGCCGTTTTCCACGCATTGAGAAACAGGTCCGCGCGGTTCCAGGCATAGAAACTCACCATCAGGCTGTCATTTTTCAGCACGCGGTACATTTCATGGCAGGCGGGCTGGAGCCATTCAGCTGAGTTGTCCCCGGCCAGGGTGCGGCCGGTACGGTCCTTATAGCCAACCAGATACGGGGGATCGGTAAGAATAAAATCGACGGCACGCGCCGGAAAACGGGACATCACCTGCACGCAGTCACCCAGAATAAAACGGGACATAGACACTCTCCTCTCTGATATGCGGCACCCTCTTGCGCCGTGCCGCCACAAAAACCCGGCTCTGAGCGGAGGACGCAGGGGCGTTCCCGCAAGCCGCAGCGCAAGCCCTTCACGGGCTGAATGCACCGTGAAGGGTGCGAACGGGTGAGGAGAACGGCGATGAGCTTCCCTTGCGGCCGCAGCGGCCGGGTTAGCGTGAAGGCACGGCGTTGAACACGCCGCCGGCTGGCGGCAATAAGGCGGAGGGAACCGACATCCTTTATTACCAGTTCTGGTAGCTGATGAGTCCATAAGGCTATGAAAAAATCAATACGAGTTCGCATCTGCAGCGCAGTGCGTGTATCGAAAGCCTGGTATGCTTTGGACGACTCCTGCCGGAGACGTCCTTTTTTTTTTGAGTCGCATATATGGCAGGTGAAAGTATGAAGTAATTGTGCAATCATCTGTTTCGAAAACATCTGAACAGTTTTCACTTACAACGAATTTGACACATTTCAGGACACCCCTCCCCGGACGGTGTCCTTTTTTTCAGCTCCCCTTCACGTGGTCGATAGCGAACTGCAGCGTGTCCCAGTTAAAACCGATGCCTGCATCGTGGCTGTGGTAGCAGATACGCATGGCTTCTGCAATTTCCTCCTCCGACAGACTGCCATCGAGCGACAGAAAATCATCTTCCAGCCAGAACGTCCCCATACACAGAGCATCCGGTGGGTACTGCTTCAGCCTGGCGATGAGTCCTGCCACCGTCACATCATCACGACATGCTGGACGCGGCGGCAGGACGCGATCGGCGATGTCGTTCCAGCACCAGTCATCGCACTCCGGTACGGGTTCCAGCAGGGTCTGTAATTCCACGCCCGGCAGCAGGGAGAGCTGCTCCAGAACCTCCCCCAGAGAAAGTCGCTCTCCGCTGGCATCTTCACTCCCCAGGTAATGGTGATTGATATAGACGGCAAACTCGCCGTTATCGAGTTCAATACAGGTCAGTCTGAACATGGTTGTGTCCTCAGCATCCGGCACCCTCTTGCGCCGTGCCGCCACAAAAACACGGCGTAAAGCGGAGGACGCCAGGGCGACGCCGAAGCCGCAGCGCAAGCCCTTCACGGGCTGAATGCACCGTGCAGGGCGCGAACGGGTGAGGACGGAGACAACGTGAACCCTTGCGACCGCAGCGGCCGGGTTAGCGTGAAGGCACGGCGGGTAATTTTTTACGGGAGATGTAAAGCGGAGGAAAAATTTCACATTAAATTAAAATGTGATTTACATCACAAAACAATACATTATAATCTCCGAAAAATTAAGCGTTTAGTTTTGACGGCAGGGATGAGATGTCACCCTGCCGTTTTTTTCTGAAGTGTACGGGACCGGATTTAACGCGCAGGAGCTGCACCAATACGTCTCAGCGCATCCTCTACTTCACGCAGCCCAAAAATATCTTCCGGCGGCTGCTCTTTTCCGGACAGGCTACATACCGTAAAGACGGCATTTGATGCGGATAATCTCTCGCGGAACAACGCCTGCAGTGCCACAACGACCAGCGTACGTTCGTCTCCTGTCAGTTCTTCAAGCTGCATACTGTTTCCTTCAGGTTAATGTTCATATTCATCCCCGCCCCTCTGGTTTTATCTCGTCAAACGCCAGGAGAACCCCGAGGCCGATCAGTGAGGCATAGCAGACCTGCATCGCGATTGTCACCGGCAGTGAGATGTTATCAACCAGAACGCCGGGAACCACGACGGCCACGCCTGCCAGTATCATTCCCCTGCCGGTCTTTTTGACCCGTTCCGGCCACTGAGATTCAGGCACGTTCCGGGCGCGCAGAAAGTTATGAATGCACTGCACTGCTTTTTGTTTAATCACTGACATGCTCTAGTCTCCGAATGCCCGGCGCATATTTTTCTTTATGCTGGTCGCTTCAGCGGATACCGGTGCGGCAGGCTCCGCTGGTTTCTCCGGCACTGCAGCCATACTCACGTCAGCCGTACCAGCCATCTGCTGAACCAGAACCTGCAGCTCGCTGACCGTGCCGGGCGGTACCGGCATACTGGCCAGCAGACGCGGCAGCTCCGGTGCGGTCGTATGCAGGGCCAGACCGGTGATAATCAGGTTTCTCAGCAGCTCTCCGCGCAGGCGGGATGACACGCCCGTCAGCACACGCTCAACCCGTTCACTGCTCCGGTCATCCTGAAGCGTCAGGGTGTAACGCCGGCGCTGGTATTCCGTCTCCGGTGACATGGCCAGAGCAGCCACGCCACCATCAGGCTCATCAGGAAGTCCTGAGAGTGAAGACCAGGTGCCGGATACCAGGGCCATCACGGCACAAAGCCGGATGGCACTCAGATGTCCGTCAAAGAACACCGGGATCAGCGCCGGTAAACGGGCATCCGTCTGGTACATCACCGCCCCGGCGGTGGCGGCGGTCCGGATGAAGTCACCGCGCAGGGGCTGTGAGATGGTGCTGATGGTCGCCATCGCCGTGATGTCGGTGCGATCGTCGCTGTGCAGATAGAAAGAATACTGGCCGTCCGGCACGTTTAGTCCTCTTTATTGTAAAGGGCAATCTCTCTGGCCAGCGCCAGCTGCGGATCGCCGATAACCTCGATACGGTCAGGAGCCAGAGGCCAGGCCTGACGGATAGCCTCTTCAATGAGGGATGCCCCTCCCCCGACCAGGAATACCCGGTTAACGCTCCTGAAGACCGTCAGCTCACTGGTGACACGCGCGCCCAGGGAAGTGATTGCCTCTGTAATTTTGTTCAGAACATCGTCAATTTTTCCGGCATCGTTGATCACTCGCTGCAGATACTGACGATCATTGCGGTTGCGGATGACCGTGTCAGCAATAAGCGCGCTGGTTTCGCTGTCTGCAGCCCGCAGCGCGCCTGCAGCTGCGCGGGTGACCTGTGACACGCCGACAGACGGATTGCCGTGTACCGCACTGATATCATCAAACTGTCCGACAATCACGCCGGCATCGAGCGTGGTTCCGCCGAGATCGATAATCAGGGTGGTCTCAGCGGGTCCGGGCTTCAGCTCCGCGAGACGGGAGAACGCCGCCGGCAGTGATTCAGGCATCACCTTCACGTCCGTTACGGTAAATGCCCTGCCCTTATTCAGAACCAGCTCACGCATCAGGTTTTCTCGTTTGCGTCGGATGTTCTCCTCGTTCCGCTGGCAGTCCCCGTCATAATACTCGCTCAGGGGCAGCGTCACGGTCAGGCTCACCGGCTGCGGCTCAAGTCCGCTGTTCAGCAGGGCATGATGCACGGCCAGCAGGTTGAGATCACCGTACTGGTATTCCACGTTTGTTGTCGGGATGGCATCCCGGCTGACGCTGTCCCAGGTGTATTTCAGCGTGCCCACCTGATAGTTGAACGTTGCGGCACTGAATTCCGCCACTTTCCAGCCATGCCGGAAGGAGTTAGCTGAAACCCGGGTCTGCAGCTCGTTTCCTTCAAACCATGCCAGCTTAACATTAGTTGAACCATCATCGCAGTAAATATTCATCATTATGCTCCGTCAATTAAACTCAATTTGATACATATTATAAGAGCAAAATGGCAAAATAAAAGCCATGCTTCTCATTATGAGTAATTTAAATGTCCCATAATGATATTAAATAGCATTTTGAGTAACTTAGGTTACTCACCCTGTTCATGGCGCAGGCGATCTGGATTATCCTCACGCTGTTAAATATACTGTATAGATAACCAGTATATTTAGACGTCAGGAGGAAAGATGAAACTGCAGCTTTTCAGCACCGGGAAAGCACTCCCGCCACAGGCCCATCCGTTGTTTGCAGACCTGGCCAGCTGCGGTTTTCCGAGCCCTGCCGCTGACTATGTCGAGTCCGACCTGGATCTCCATGATTACTGCATACGGCACCCGAGCGCGACTTACTATCTCCGTGCCAGCGGTGACAGCATGTCCGACGGCAGCCTTTACAATGGCGATCTGCTGGTTGTGGACAGTGCAGAGAAGCCCCGGCACGGCGATATTGTTGTGGCCAGTGTGCAGGGGGAGTTTACGGTTAAACGGCTTCTGCTGACGCCACGACTGACGCTGCAGCCAATGAACGCCGCCTGGCCGCCGATTTATCCCGACCCGGACGATCTGGATATCTTTGGCGTCGTCACGCACATCATCCACCGCCCGAGGGAGATGTACTGATGTTTGCCCTGGCCGATGTGAACAGCTTTTATGCCAGCTGCGAACGTGTTTTCCGCCCGGATTTGAAAGGAAAGCCGGTTGTGGTGCTCAGTAATAACGATGGCTGCGTTATCGCAAGAAGTGCCGAGGCAAAGCCCTGGATCAAAATGGGCACGCCGTGGTTTCAGATGAAAAACGAAACGTATCCGGAAAAAATATACGCGTTCTCAAGCAACTATGAACTTTATGCCTCGATGTCAGCGCGCGTGATGAGCTGCCTGGAGGAGCTGGCCCCAAGGGTGGAACAGTATTCGATTGACGAGATGTTCCTCGACCTGACCGGCGTTGAGCACTGCATGGACCTGGAGGACTTCGGCCGGCAGCTGCGCCAGCACGTGTATGACTGTACCCGTCTGACCATCGGCGTGGGTGCCGGGCCGACGAAAACCCTGGCAAAATCAGCCCAGTGGGCCTCAAAGGAGTGGAAACAGTTTCGTGGTGTGCTCGCCCTGACCAGGGGGAATCCTCAGCGAACGCGGAAACTGCTTTCACTGCAGCCGGTCGAAGAGATCTGGGGCGTGGGAAACCGTATTGCACGCAAACTTAATGTACTGGGTATCAGGACCGCGCTCGATCTGGCCCTGACGAACCCGGCCTTTATACGCAAAAATTTCTCCGTCGTTCTCGAGCGAACAGTACGCGAACTGAACGGGGAAAGCTGCATGTCGCTTGAGGAAGCACCACCGACGAAACAGCAGATCGTCTGCAGCCGCAGCTTTGGAGAGAAAATCACGGAGTACGATTCGCTCCGCCAAGCTGTCTGTCAGTACGCAGAGCGGGCCTCTGAAAAGCTGCGGAAAGAGCGCCAGTACTGCCGGCATATTTCCGTTTTCATCAAAACGTCTCCGTTCGCCGTTAAAGAGCCTTACTACGGCAACGTGGCCACGGAGAAACTGCTTACACCCACTCAGGACACCCGGGACATTATTGCGGCCGCCACAACGGCTCTGGAGCGTATCTGGAAGGATGGGCACCTGTATGCCAAAGCCGGTGTGATGCTGAATGACTTCACCGGCTCCGGCGTTTCGCAGCTGCAGCTGTTCGACGAACGTCCGCCACGTCCTCACAGCTCTGAGCTGATGAAGGTTCTCGATGGCATTAATCATTCCGGTCTGGGACAGATCTGGTTTGCCGGGCGAGGGATAGCGCCATCATGGCAAATGAAACGCGATATGCTCTCCCCTGCGTACACCACCCGCTGGAAAGATATTCCCGTTGCGAGGATCAGATAAATTCTGCTTTTCTGAGAGAGCCAGTAGTGCTCGCCGCAGCCGAACGACAGGGCGAAGCCCGCGAGTGAGCGAGGAAGCACCAGGGAACAAAACGAACATAATCTTCTTACGCACCTAATACAGGAATCACAGTAACAATCTCAAAATCTGTATTGTGATAGAAACAGCTGAATAGAGTGGGACCATGGTCCCAGTTAAATCCGGCGTGTGGAATCGATATTCCAGGCGGGGTTGAAGGATGAGTTCTGACACGCAAGTAGGAGGTGGGACCGTGGTCCCAGTTAAATCCGGCGTGTGGAATCGATATTCCAAGCGGGCTTGATGGGTGAGTTCTGACACGCAAGTAGGAAGTGGGACCGTGGTCCCAGTTAATCTGGTGTATGTAATCAGTATTCCGAGATGGGTTACCGTCTGAGTTCTGATATGCAGGTTGAGGGGTGAACTGCGGAACTAGTTAAGGAAAACTAGAAAAAACTGGATCTTTAGATTGTGGTAACAATCAGGTTGGGAGAAGTAAACAGATCTTTTTAACAACACTGGGCTATAGTGCAGAAAATAACTGCTTCGGATGTATATATTCCGAAGCAGCATGTAACGCATTAAGGATATTGGAAATTAATGAAGACTCTCGCGTGTATCATTAAACAGGCTAAACTTTTTGTAAGTCGCGCAGTATGCTTTCTATCTTCTCGATACACTCGGCAGGCAAACGAGATTTATCGAGATTAAAAATCACCTTATCGCCTTTGTATAGGGCTGTCGCACCAGGTACAAATTGATGACGGGTATTAAGGTTTACTTTTTTACCTGATGGCTCTTTCAGAACATCCGTCAGTAAACCAATAACTTCCTCGGATTCAAAGATAACTCCCGCTTTCTTTTGCTCATGAAGCTGTTGTGTCCGTTGCAACAATAAAGCTTCTTTTCCCGAAAATGCTTTGTACAGCGTCTCCCCAGAGCGGGCGGAAAGTTCACCAGGATGAGTAAACAGGGCAACCACTGATTTTGGCAAATGGGCCGTGTTGATGCAACGCGTGATGATTTTACGGGAAATATTCTCAGCTTCAGCCAGAGCAGAGATATTGCCGTTAAAATCATTTTCCAACCGCTGTGCATAACGGTTGCCCCGTTCATAAGCGCTGACAGGACGATAATCATTACCCAGCCGTGATAAAGCCATCATCTGTTCGTCATCGAGATCCCCGACGAGAACACGATAATCTGATGATGTCAGTATGGCGGCTTTACGACGGCGACTACCATCAGCAATTTCAATGACACCTTCTACCCTTCGTCCGAACGCAGGCGTCTGTTGACCACTCAGCATAAAAGAGGGAATCAGATCATCAAGCGCGTCTTCGGTCAGTAGTTCCTGGTCACGTTCATTACCTGACCAGACTCTTGATGCCGTCTCAACACTCTCGCCCGGGATCGCTTCCAGAATAAATTTCACTTCCCGGCCACAAACCGGAAGCAGAATGGTATTCCCGCGGGCCATGGCTCCAACCCGTGCAATTAATGAATCAACCATCGGTGCAGCGGGTGCCGCTGAAGGTTCAGTTTCGGGGCGGATATCTTTTACGGTATGTTTTGGAATGACTGGTGCACGTTTCATTATCTGATCTCCCAGCGAGGTTTAATCAGGCGATCAAAAATTTCATTACAGACAGGCTCCCAGATAGACAGCGCATTTCGCCAGGCTCCTGTAGATGAGCGCTGATCGATAGCCTGCTCAAACACCGTTCTCATACGGATCTGACCTTTACCGACTTCGTCGGTCTCGCGAACAACGTTTTTCAGTACCATGCTTCCCCAGGCATCGCGGATCTGTTCTTCCATCCAGGGTGACTGTGAGCCATTGTTATTGCTGTACTTGGTCAGAAGAATTCTAACGTCAGGTTCAAAACCCTGCAGGTCCACGTTTTTTAACAGGTCGCGCAGCATGTCAAAAAACTGAAGGGCAGAGGTGTAATCAAATAACTCTGCTGGCGTTGGCACGATGAGTACATCTGCAGCACAGACGACATTGATGGTACCAATACCGAGGTTCGGTGCACTGTCGATAACAATGACATCATAATCATGGGCCACTGTTTCGATGGCCAGGCGAAGCATCATATGAGGTTCTGTCGGCAGTTTCCCGTTGTCAAACCTTCCCATTAGTTCTGTCTCAATGCGGTGCAGAGCCAGGCATGAAGGTATGATGTCGAGACCCGGCCAGCAGGTGGCTTTGACGGCATAGGCTGCATCATCGCGCTCACCAAGATAAAAAGGCAGCAGTGTGTCTTCGGCATGGATATGCAAATCAGGGACCCAGCCGTGGTACATGGAGGCTGTGCCTTGAGGATCGTTCCCTTCGACAAGCAGTACTCGCAGCCCTTTCAGCGCCAGGTCCTGTGCCAAATGTACAGATACAGATGTCTTATAGACACCCCCTTTATGTGCTGCCACCGCGATGACGGGCGGAACGCTGTCATCAGGACGGCGCAGACGGGTGCCAAATACATCCCGCATATGGTTGATTTGTTCAATGGTGTAGCCCACCCGCTGCTCTACACGTCCACGCATTTCCATATCAGGATGGGGAAGGCGTCCTGCTTTTTCTGCATCACGGATTGCCTGAGAAGAAACGCCAATCAGATCGGCGGCCTCACCCACACGCCAGCGACGGGTAATTTTCCTGGCTTCCGGGCTATCATCGTTAAACTGTGCAATCGCGATAGCTTTCGTCATTTCATGACCGGCCGTAATGCACTGGTCAAGCGTTTCCATCAGTCCCATTCTTTGTTCCTTATTATTATCTTTGCATTAATCTATTAAATCTTGGTAAAAGGCGCAAAGCAACATTAAAGTTGCAAACCGTCTTAAATATTGCAAAGCCGATCAAAATATAGTCTTGTTCAGTTCAGCATCCGCCTGAAAGGCTGCCGCATGCTTCAGTCAATATCATCCGCTCGCCGCAGAAAGTATGCGCGCGTAGGCGCATGCGTCGAGGAAGCGGAATTACTCCGTACTAACAAGGTGTGGCTGACGCTCTGAAGCTAACGAAGCTCCACTGGAAGGAACTGAATGGTAAGGAATTGACTATAGTATGCAGATTATTGACTGCGGTATGAAGCTGAATAGGAATAGGGAAGAGTAATGACATGCATTTTTCTGCATATCACAGTCAAGACTATTGCCTTTCCTGGTGTTGTATTACTGGGTTGTTGTACCAAGATTCACATTGTGTCATGTCAGTGGTCCATATGTATTGGATGCTGGCTGTTATTCCATATTTCGATCCAGTAATTGATCCTTAAGGAGATCATGTTGAGATCAAAAAGAGATCCCCGGATCGTTTAGCGCCCCGCTACGCCTGAGCCTGGAGACTATCTTCATTAACTGTGGTGTGTGGTATGTTGACTGTTGTGTGCGAGATCAACTATTGCGGTATGCAATTGTATTAACTGGGGTATGTATTTCCGTTGACTGTGATATGCGTATATACTTTCGTTTGTGGATAACCGCGGGTTAATAAAATGGCTATGGAAAATAATGAGTTACCCCTGAATCTTCAGGAGGTCAATAAGACAACGGGTGAAGTTGTTAAGCTGGATGTCAACAGCGCCAGTACTGTTCAGCCTGTTGCGCTCATGAGGCTTGGTCTGTTCGTTCCTACCCTCAAATCGACCTCTAGGAGTAAGACGAACCGCAAAAACGTCACGGATGCGACTGAGGAGCTCGTACAGCTGTCCATTGCCCGGAGTGAAGGGTATACCGATGTCAGGATCACCGGATCGCGCCTCGATATGGATACGGACTTCAAAGTCTGGCTTGGAATCATCCGTTCAATGTATGATTTTGGCGTTAAGGATGACACGCTCAAGCTGTCTTTTGTTGAGTTTGTTAAAATGTGTGGCTTTGACTCCCGGCGCTCTAACAAGAAAATGCGTGACAGGATAAGCAACTCCCTGTTCAAGCTGGCATCCGTAACCCTCAAGTTTCAGAGTGAAACGAAAGGGTGGACTACGCACCTGGTTCAGTCTGCCTATTACGACATCACTGCCGATGTCGTGGAGATCAGGGCAGAGCCCAAGCTCTTTGAGCTTTATCAGATGGACAGGCGGGTCCTGTTGCGTCTGAAAGCCATTGATGCCCTGCAGCGCAAGGAGTCCGCACAGGCACTCTATACCTACATTGAAAGTCTGCCACAGAATCCGGCCCCCATCTCCATGAAGCGTATGCGAGACAGACTCAACCTGACGTCTAACCTCTACACGCAGAACCACACGGTGCGCAAAGCCATGGCGCAGCTGAAGGATATCGGCTATCTGGATTACACCGAATTCAAACGCGGCCGGGCCACCTACTTCAGCGTGCATTACCGTAATCCGAAACTCATCAGTAGCAAGGTCGTTGTTCCCCGTGAGCCGGAAGAGGAAGTACCTGAGCAGAACTATGACGAAGTTATTAAAGCCCTGAAGGCTGCAGGTATTGATCCTCAGAAACTAGCAAAAGCGCTCGCCAGCGTGAAACCGGGAAATGACTGAGGAATGCCGTTTTAGAGTTTGTTGACTGTGGTATGCAGAGCGCATACCACAGTCAATTTATACTGATTCATCATTCCGTTTAGGTTTTGCTTGCCTTGACTGCGATATGCGGATAGGCCTACCGGAGTATTGATATTGACTGCGGTGTGTGGAAGAGCGGGCAGTCTGCTCAACATCTTCACTGCGATATGTTTACTTTCATCACTTAGTCAATATTGTTCGTCAGGGCGGATGCCCTTAGCCCAGTACTTTCACAAAGGGTCTTAACCCACCGAGATCAAAGGATTCCGGGGGCAGCGTCCGGGATTCACTGATCCGCACTCCCGTGTTCCAGAAAGTAGAGAACAGCATTTAATGGTGAAGATCCGGCATATAGAAGAGTAGGGCTCTCACTTCGGGGACGAGTAGGTACGCCAGGGTGGCGCCGGTTAAAGTGGCCATCCTTCTGAGTGCGGCCGCGGTCGCAAAGTCGACCCCATGGGCTTTCGGCAACAGTGAAATGCGTTATGAAGAAAAGGGGGCAATGCAGGGATGAACAGGATCGGAACGAAAAGGTAAGTAATGAAGAAGACGTAAAGTGCGTTACGTGAATTCCGGCCTGGTACAGCCTGGACCCCTGTCAGTTTTCACGTAACGCAAGATTAATTTATTATCGAATAAGTGGATGTCATTACAACTGTCTGTAAATTTTGACAAATTTAGTTATCTTTTTTTCAGCATGGCAACAGCATCAGCCTCTGCCATTGAAAATTGCACACGATGCCTTGCAGCAACATCGAGCGCAAATACCTTTGTATAGACTTCCGTCGAGCTGATCGACTTGTGCCCCATCAGGCTCTGCAGCACCTTCAGCGGAATTCCGGCATACAGCATGTGCATGGCGTAGGAGTGGCGGAACGTGTGTGGCGTCACCGGCACGGAGAACGTCACCCCGTCGGCGGCTGCCGCTTCAACAGCTTCGCCCAGCCAGGTGCGAACGGTACGGTCGGTGATCTCCCAGATGCGCACCTTTTCCGTTCTGCCGGTGCGCTTATTCCGGCGTTCCAGCGGTATTTTCAGGGTGGCCACCATCATTTCCAGCTGGCGGGCATACTGCGGATCGGAAAGCGGAACGTTACGATGAGGCTGGCTGCCGGCCGGAGCACGGCCGGCCGTTCGGGCCGCTTTCTCCACCCGCTGTTTGAGGGGTGCCAGTTGCACGAACGGGTAGGGCGGGGCCAGGGAAAAATCACTCCGGGTCAGGGCCAGTGCTTCGTTAATACGGGCGCCGGTGTTCCACAGGGTGGTCAGCAGCATCTTACGGTGAAGATCGGGCACGTAGTGGAGCAGGGCGCTCACTTCCGGCGCCAGCAGGTATTTCGGCAGTTCGTCCTGAACGAGCGCCATCTGGCGCAGTGCCAGCGCGGCCGGGTAATCGATGGCCACCGGCAGCTGAGCAGAGGAAAAAGCCCCGCTATGGCCTGGCAGTGCTGGCATCATGTTATGTCACCATTGTCATTAGAGTGTGCAGTGCATCACCGGTGCATCCGGGGATGCCGGACCCGGCAGGATCAGATACTCGGTAGCAGATTTGACACGGTAATTGGTGTAATCTTCAAACGAAACCGGGCTTGCTTTCATCCCCGCGAGAAAAGTTTCTTCAAGACGGGGTTTGAGGGCCAACGATGTAAAAAACCACGTTAATAGGTTAACCTATTGTTTTATTTTAATTATTAGGTGCTGCATTTACAGCTACTCCAATGATCATGGGGCTGATGGTCGATGGAACGCAAT
>NZ_JBIMQP010000028.1:0-21086 GCF_043945315.1 Enterobacter cloacae complex sp. 2024EL-00227 | reverse complement strand
CGATTACATTGAAGTGTTCTACAACCGGGCCCGGCGCCACAGTCACCTCGGCGGCCTCAGTCCGGAGGCCTTCGAACAGGCCTCATCGTGAGGACAGAATTTGTCTACGGGCGTGGGGTCAGTCCAATCCGATCGTTTTTGATCGGTTCACCGCTTTCAAAATCAGCAGTGGCAGAAGTCAGCCGGAAATACAGGGCTACTTCAGACCATCCCTAGCTAGGGCTCGTAGTTCGGCGCAAGGCTGAAGTCGCTTGGCTGCTTCGCTGTGCAGATCCATGACCCACTTTCCATCAAACTCCCGGTCGTAGTTCCACAAGCATCTCGCGAGTCTTGCCGGCCCGCTCCACTAACAAGACCACAACATCTCCAACGTTCTTGTCGTCTAGCCGGGCCTGTAATGTGGTGACGTCGTCAACGGCGATACCGTCGATGCTGATAACGCGATCGCCGGGCACGATGCCGCCTGCGGTGACCTCGACGCCGACGAGCCCGGCCCTGTGCGCCGCCGAGCCCGGCGTCACGCGCAATACGAATACGCCCTTACTGCCGGTCAGCGCCTGCAGACGCGTGTTGAGCTGCTCATCCACCTCGATGCCCAGCGCCGGACGGATGTACTTGCCGGTCTTTATGAGTTGCGGCACCACGCGCATGACGGTATCGACCGGCACCGCAAAGCCTATTCCGGCCGAGGCGCCAGACGGACTGTAGATGGCGGTATTGATGCCGATCAGCCGCCCAGCCGAATCGAGCAGCGGGCCACCGGAATTGCCGGGGTTGATGGCGGCGTCGGTCTGGATCAGGTGATCGATGGCCGGGCCGCCCGCTTCTCCCGGCAACGAGCGGTCGAGCGCGGAGACGATACCAGTGGTGAGCGTCCAGTCCAGGCCGAAGGGGTTGCCGATAGCAAACACCTTCTGACCCACCTTGAGGTCGGCACTGGTGCCGACCGGCACGGCCGGCGGGCGCTTGAAACCGACGCCGATCTTGAGCACGGCGATGTCGTGCGCGGGGCTCGTCCCCACCAGCGCGGCCTGGTAGTCGCGGCCGTCGGCCAGTTTGACGGTGGCTTCGGACGCGCCCTGGATGACGTGGAAGTTGGTGACGACGTGGCCGGCGTCGTCCCAGATGAAGCCCGAGCCAGTGCCGCGCGGCACGGAGAACACGTTGCGCGTCCAGACATCGCGTACTAATTGCGCGGTGGTGATGTAGACCACCGAGGCGCGCGATTTTTCGAACAGTTCGATGGTGGTTTTCTCGTCCGCCGCCAGATCGCCACGCGCCATCACGGTGCGTTCTGCTGCCTCGCGCGGACTGAACCAGGCCTCGATGGCAGACAGAAACTGCCACAGCAGCATGAGCGCGGCAATACAGGCGGTGATGAAGAGCCAGCGCCGGACGAAGCGGTCCGGCGCGGGGCGTTGGTACGGGTCGAGATAGGCCATGAGACGTCTCCTGTTGATGGGCAATCAGCGCCACAGCCCGCTCGGGCGCCAGCGCGGTGGGCGCGTCGCCAAAGCGGATTCCGGCAAAAAATGGGGCGCGCGGAGTGGCAACGCTGATGCTGGCCCAGGCGCCAACGTCAGCAGGCGTGCGATGCGCTCTTGCGTTGCCGGACGCGTGCGCAAGCAGGAGGGCTCGGGATTGCCCCATCCCGGCCATAGCCAGGCACGCCAGGAGCGGCTGACCCGCTCGATTTTCGCCAGCGCGGACGCCAGCCCCTGCGGGTCGCCAGTCAGTTCCGCCGCAAGGCGGTCAGCGTCGAACTCACGCACGCGAGACAAGCCGAGCTGTGCGAGCAGGGCCAGTTGGGGCGATGCGGCCAATAACAATAGACCAGGCCAATAGACCTCCGCCGCGCCAACCAGCAGCGCGGGCAGGCTGAGCAGGATCGCGATCTGTCCCATAAGGGCCAGTAGGCACGTGAGGCGACTGACGGAATCCGCCAGCCCCATGATACGCAGATCCTCATTAGTGATGTGCGCGACCTCGTGCGCGAGCACACCCGCCAGCTCGCGTGGGCTCAGGCTGCGCAGCAGGCCATCGGTGAGGGCGATCGATGCCTCCTGCTTCGATCCGGTGGCGAAGGCGTTGACGACGGCACTGGGCACATAGTGCGGCACCGGCGTGGCGGGCAGCTCGCGCAACAGGGCCCACATCTCGTGGGCTTGTTGCGGGTGCAAGGCCCGTACGCGGTACAGGCGCAAGCTCAGCGCCGACGCGGCTACCGGGTCCAGCAGCAACGCACCTGCAACGGCAAACAGCGCGAGCCACAGGCAGCCTTCCCCAAATGGCAGTCTCCCTGCTGCGGCTGCGATCCCGACCAGGGTCAGGACCAACAGCCCGGTCTGCAGGCGGTTGAGCCAGCGGTGTTGCAAGAGCGCAGTGCGCGGATCACTCGGATGATGACGGGTCATGCTCAGAGGTCTCGGCGGCGCGGTCGCCGCGCTTGCGCAGCAGCCAGTAGGTCGCACCCAGAGCCAGCGTGGCGCCTGCCAGCGCGGCTATCTTTGCGGGGCTCGCGTCGGAGTCGAGGATCACGAACTTGCGGGAGAGTGCGATCACCGCGATCAGGACCACCGTCTTAACCTGGATGATGCTGTCCCGACGCAGCGCCACGCGCACGATGGAATGCTTGAACTCCATCGCGATCAAGAGCGTCATGATCATGCCGAACACGCTCTGGAATACCTTGTGGTCCAGGGGATTGAAGGCATCGAGAACCAGCAGCGTGAAGACGATGGAGATGAGCTGGAACAGCGACACCATGATGATGACGGCGATCACCGCCGACAGCACGAGCGCGACGACCTGCTCGAAGCGCTCGTAAAAACTCATGATGGCCAATTGGTCACGCAAGACCTGAAATGGGTTAAGGCGTTTTGATTTCATGACGATGAACTCCCTGGAAAACGGCTGCTGTCGAGACGGCGGCGCATTGCACTGATGTGTCCTTCAATCAACTCGGTCGACATGCCAAGCGTCGACATCACCTGTTCCGCCAGCCCAATAGCTGCGGCAAAGGATTGCTGATAAACGCGCACGTTAGGCATGGCGCGAAATGCATCGGCCGCGGTCGTACTTCTGCATGACACCCACAAGGTTAGCGCCGGACGGCGCTCGGCAATCGCCTGGGCGATGCGCAACGCTTGCTGGGCATGGGCGAACGTTAGCACCACCAAGTGCGCATGCGTCAAGCCGGCAGCCAGCAAGGTATCGGGCCGACTGGCATCGCCATGGAACACCGGCGCGCCGGCGGCACGCGCGGCCTCTACCTTCTGCGCGTCCGCCTCCAGCAGCAGATGCGCCACGCCGGCGTGGCGAAGAATCTCGCTGACTGTCAGGCCAAGCTCGCCCGCGCCGCAAACGATGACATGGTCTCGATATCGCGTCGTCTGCGCGGCGATCTCGACTTCTTCAGCCTGGGGTGGCTGAATGACGCCGCCGGTGCGGCTCAAGAACCGGGCAAGTACATCGTGATGGCGGATCAGTAGCGGTGCCAGGGCCATGCTGAGCACCAGCGCGACCAGCATGGGTTGGACGACGGTCGCGGGGATCAGATGCTGCTGCAAGACCGTGCCCAACAACAGCAGGGCGAACTCGCCGCCGTGCCCCAACGCTATGCCCGTGCGCCAGGCATCGAGGGCGGACAGGCGCGTCGCCCGCAAGGCCAGCGTATTGAGCAGGATCTTGACCGGTACCAGCACCACCAGCCACGCCAGCACCGCCAGCGGTGCCGAAAGAATCTGTGCTGCGTCCAGTTGCAGGCCGATGGTCACGAAGAACACGCCCGACAACACATCGCGAAACGGCCTGAGGTGGCTTTCCATGTGGTGCCGGAAGTCGCTCTCGCCCAGCACCATCCCGGCGAGGAAGGCCCCCAGGGCGGCGGATACGCCGACCGCGTGCGCAGCAGCGGCGGCAGCCACCACCACGCACAAGGAGACGAGCACGAACGATTCCTCGTGGCCCCGCCGCGCCACCCAGCCCAGCAGGCCATGCAACAGACGGCGCGAGACGAGGGCCGCTGCCGCGAACAGCAGCAGCACACCGAATACTTCGAGCAGCACATGCTCGATCTTCGGCGACTCGCCGCGCGCCCAGATCGCCAGCAAGGCCAGCAGGGGCACGCTGGCCAGGTCCTGAAAGACCAGCACGGCGATGGCACTGCGTCCGTGGCGGGTGGTGAGCTCGCCTTGGTCGGCCAGTTGTCGGCTGACCAGCGCCGTGGACGACATGGCCGCCGCAGTGCCGAGCAGCGCGGCGCTCTGGCCGGGCTGCCCCAGCCACATCAATAGCAGGATCAGCGGCGGGGCCACGGCGATCATCTGCAGAGCGCCCGCCATCAGCACCGTCCTGCGGGCGAGCCAGAAGTCTCCGAGGGAGAATTCCAGTCCGACCATGAACAACAGCAGCGCCACGCCCAGCTCGGACAGAAAGCTCAGCGTCTCCCCCGGCGCGATCACGCCGATGACTGAGGGGCCCAGTACAACGCCGACAGAGAGATACCCCAGCAAGGCGGGCACTCTGAACGCCGCCGTCGCCATCGCCGCCAGGCTGCAAGCCGCCAGCAGGATTAGCGTAGTGCCGAGCAAGCCCTGCATCGGTCAGCGTCCCACTTGCGTCGACGTCCAGCGCACGATGTCCTGCGCGCCCATCACGCCGGCCTGACGGGCGATCTCCCGCCCACCCTGGAACAGGGCGAGCGTCGGGATGCTGCGGATACCGAACTGCGCGGCCAGGTGGGGCTCAGCCTCGGTATTCACCTTCGCCAGCCGGATCCTCGGTTCGAGCTGGTGTGCCGCTTGCTGGAACTGTGGCGCCATCATCTTGCACGGCCCGCACCATGGCGCCCAGAAATCGACCAGCAGCGGCAGATCGCTGCGCTCCACGTGGCGCGAGAACGTCGCCGTGGTCAACTCGATGGGCTCGCCCGTGAACAAGGGCTGCTGGCAGCGGCCACAGTTGGGATGTTCCGATAGCTTCGCAGTCGGTACGCGGTTGATGGACTGGCAATGCGGGCAGACGAGGTGAAGCTCATTTTTCATGGTTCGCCTCCTTGGACCACAGTGAGGCTGCCTCGCTTCGGGTCACAGACAATGCCGACCAATCAACGCCTTGGAGCCAATCGTTCCCGTTTTTGCTTACTCCGGCCTCTTCCAGATGAGCAGCGATGAATGCTTCGGCCTGCATGAGCCACCTTCGGACAGCATCTTCCTTACTAGGAATCAGCAGGATTTCAGAGACGCTGCTGGCATTCAGCCCGTCCACACGGATAAGCAGAAAAATGCGCCGCCACAAACGCGGCATGTCCTTCAGCAGGTCAAATGCAAAAGCGAACTCGCTCGACCGATCAATCAGCTCCTCCTGTTCCGCGATCGTTGCGACATCGGGATGCTGACTGCCAGCGAAAATATCGGCCAGCTTGAGTGTGTCATCGTGCTGATAAAATTCGAAGATTTCCTCTTCCACCATGGCCTCGGCCACGTCTTGGGCATCCGGTTCGACCGGCGCGTCCAGAGAAACGAATTCGCCAAATTGCCGGCTGCTTGCCACTTCGTTATCCAGGACGGCGAACAGATGCTTCAAAAGACCGGTGTAAGCCTCTTTTTCCCCCGGCACGGATTGCCATTCCACCTTAGCTCGGACAATCGCTTCATCCACCACGTCGCGCAGCGTCGGATAATCGCGCGGTAAATCGCCGACGGCCCGCAGATAAGCCAGCTCACGCCTTGCGACAGCCTCAAGTTTCGACAGTAGAGGCATTCGGGTCACCTCGGCCTCATGGGCGGCTGATGCGGGTTTTGCGGCAATCCGCACCTTGAGCTCGCGCAAGCGCTCGCGTCGTGCTTTGCGCTTGATTTGATCCTGAGCATGCAGTCGGTCAAAATGCTTCTTGGCCTGACGGAACAACGACTGTGCGAGCATCTGCGCGAGGGGCGTCAGCTCGTCATGTGATGCAGTAACGCTGACAATCTTTTTGCCGGGCAGGTGCATATAGCCACTGGCCAGAAATTGCCGCTTGATCTTGTCGCGATCAAGGACGATTTGAAGTCGCGCTGAATCTTTAGTGTGTTTGTCGAGCAATGGCTTGAGGGCGTGCTCGATCACATTTCCCAAAGCTCTCTGCCAAGGTTCATGAAACTCTTTGTCGATAGCTCGATAGCTATATTGTATCTGCATGTATGACTCCTTCGATGTCATTTCTATGGAGGCATGAATCGAGGATGCTCATATCCATAGATTTTGGTTTGGCACGCTCTTACCCCAGGCGCGTTTTGCGAAGACTCCAACTCAAGAACAAAAGCGTGACGCCATAGACTGCCGCATGGAAACCCAACAGCCAGCCTGCGGCCACGAATGACTCGACCGGACGGGTAAAAAATATCCACAAGACGATAGCACCAAAGATAATCGAGAGCAGTCCACTGAGGGCAAGCCAGATTTCACCCTTGATTTCCCGACGCAGCCGAACGGCGGCGGATATCTCCAGCACACCGGTGAAAATCGCCCAGAAGCCCACGCTAGCCCATAAAAAAGAAGCCAAGACTATCGTGGCGACCCAAGGAGCAACCAGGACGACGACGCCCGTAAGTATGCCGACAATGCCGCTGAACAGCAGCCAGCCCCAGCGCTCTTTTTTCTGGATATGGCGCACCGCTGCAAACAAGTTGAACGCGCCATTGACCAAGGAAAATGCGCCGAACATGATGGTCATGGCCAACAGAGCCGATTGTGGCATCCAGAACGCGAGGGCTGCAAAAATCAATGCCAAGACACCGCGCAGCACAAAAAGCCACCAATTTTGGCTCAGCGAACACAGTGCTTTGGTGGGGTCATCCGCATTGGAATTGGCGATGGTGTCTGTGTTCATGCAATATCTCCTAAAGATCTATACAAAATAAAAAATCAAACACTCATGGGACAAGAGAGGGGGCGCTATGCGCCCCCTCTCCAGCGGTTTCAGAACAACCTGGACAGTTTTGCCTTGACTTCATCGAGCCAGCCTTTTCCGCAGCCTCCCCCTCCCGTCTTTTCCTTGATTTTCTTGAGTTCAGCGTACAGGGGCTCAAAGTCCTTCCTTTTTCCATAGCCCAGCAGTTCTGCCATTTCCAACTGCTGCCGGGCTTCGTTCAACAATGTCTCCAGGCGCTCATTGGATGCTTCGCTGCGCTGACCATCTTCTACCAGGGGCTCGGCGCGCTTCAGGAGCAGCTTCGCACGCAGGACGGGCAGCGGAAGCACGCTGCGCTCCTCGACCAGCGTGCTGAGCGCTGACTGCAGCGCGGCTTTGGCTTCTTCGATCTTGCCCTGATCGATCAGCGGCACGACTGCCTTCACGGCTGCGGGATAGGACGCCAAAGGGATGTTGGTGACCGTGATCACGATTTCACTGGCCAGCAAAGCCAGCACGTGGCGAGCCTGTTGCACCTCGCCATGTTTGAGGGCATCCAGCGCCTCGTCGGTCATCGCCTCAATGGTTTCCGTGTTGGCGAACAAGTCGTGCACGATGGTGCGCACATCAACGCCGGCCAGGGCGAGCGTGGGTTCGCGCGCGACGATCAGCTCCAGCTTTCCCGTCACTTCGGCCAGCGTTGCCAATGCGCGTGCAGTGTCCTTGCCGTCAAGTGCGGCCAGCGCTGATTTGGTCAGCGACAAGGCCGAGACTGCCTCATCGAGGACTTGTTTACGTTTGTCTGCCGCCTGCGAGTCCGTTTCTTTCTGAACCTCAGGCTGTACCTCCGTGACGACTTCAGGCTTGGACTCTGGACTGACAGGAAGGCTGCTTACCGCGGCCTGTTCGTTTTTTCCTTCGTTCGTCGCATTGGGATTCGGTGTTTGCTCATTCATGGTGATATGCCTCGTATGAGATAGTGAAAATAGGCGAATCTATTGGGGCTGAATGCGAACATCGCGAGACTGACCGACAGAGCAGTCAGCCCCTTCATCACCTCAAAACAGCTTTTGGATGCGCGTCTTCAACTCGTCGAACCATCCCTTGCCGCTTTTGCCACCAGCCGACTTTTGCTCAATGGACTTCACCTGATCGAAGATGGGTTTGAAGTCCGCCTTCTTGCCATAACCCAGGATCTGCGCCATCTCGATCTCCGTGCGCACGGACGACAGCAAGGTGCTGAGCTCCTCGTTCTGCTTGGCATCGCGCCTGTCGGTCTCGGCCAGCTTTTCAGCTTTTGCCATCGCGGCTTCGGCCCGTAGCACGGGCAGAGGAAAGGCGACCGAGGTCACCACCAGCGTGTTCAGTGCTCGGGCGAGTTCCGCTTTGGCGTTGTCGATCTTGCCGCTGTCGATGAGCCGTGCGGCCGACTTGATCGCTGCCGGGTACGTTGCCATCGGAAGGTTGTCGGTTTGGATTACGATTTCGCTGGCCAGATTGGCAACGATGGGCCGGGCCTTTTGCACCTCGCCATCACCCAACAACTCCCGAGACAACTTGACCGCTTTCTTTACCGATTCCACGTTGGCGTGGATATCGTGGGTGATGACGCGTACATCGACCGGCGCCAAAGCAAGTTTGGCGTCGCGTGCCAATACCAGTTCCAGCTTTCCGCTGGCCAGTTCCAGCGCAGCAAGCGCCTCCTGGGTCTTGTTTGCATCAAGGAGGGTCAAAGCCTCCTGGGTCTTGGTGAGCGCCGTGATGGCGTCTTGAGTGAGCTCGGCACGCTTTTTATCGGCTTCCCGGGCGGCCTTGTCATCTACCTGTGGCTGTGCCGCCTTGGATGCGGCAGAGGGTGCTGCAGCACCTGGGCTAGAACCTGCCGCCGATTGGGCCAGAGCCGGTCCGCTCAGTCCGACGACGACCGCCAGGGCAAGTGCGGAGAAGGTGTATTGTGGCTGTTTGATATTCATGATCTTGGGCTCTTGATTGAAGTTAGTTGACTGAGATTTCAATCTGTTTCGGTTTGGCTTGCTCGGCCTTGACAAGCCGCACTTCCAGCACGCCGTCTTTCATGGAAGCCGTCACCTTGGTCGGATCAACGTTGTCAGGCAAGACAAAGCTGCGCACAAAGCGGCCATAGGCACGTTCGATGCGGTGGAACTTCTTGCCCTGCTCCTCTTTTTCCAGTTTGCGCTCGCCGCTGATGGTGAGCACACCGTTTTCCGCGCTGACGCGCACGGCATCCTTGGGGACCTCCGGCAGATCCAGCTTGAGGAGGAATGCGTTCTCATCCTCGCTGATGTCCGCCATTGGAGCCCAGTCCGCCGTGGTCATGGCTTCGTTGCCGGTACGGGCGCCCTGTCGCTGGGGTATTCGTCCGAACATCGTCGCCAGGCGGTTTTGCAATTCATCCAGTTCCCGGAAGGGGTCCCACGGAGTCAATGCAGACATATCGGTTCTCCTTGAACAATGCCGACGAATTGGATGACGCACTGAACAGAGCCGTCGGTTTACTCTGAATGGCACCTACTACTGTTTTCAGTTCCGAACAAGTCCTTGAGTCAATTGACGGATATCGCTTTCGTCGAGCGTTTCCCGCGCCAGCAGCTCGCGCGCACAGCGCTCCAGCACCGCGCGGTTGATGTCGAGTATCCGGTAGGCGCGCTCGAACACGCCCATCACGATGTCGCGGATAGCCTGATCGATGCGCGCCTGGGTCGATTCGGCCACCCGGCAACAGCCTTGGCCAGCAATGTCTTGCCGGTGCCCGGTGGGCCGACCAGCAACACGCCCTTGGGAATGCGCGCCCCGAGACGGCCATAGTCCTGCGGATTCTTCAGGAAATCGACGATCGCGACCAGCTCCGCCTTGGCCTCATCCCCCCCCCGCCACATCGGCGAACATCACACCGGTGTTCTTTTCCACGAACACCTTGGCGCGGCTCTTACCGATGTTGAGAAACCCGCCCATGCCCTGCTTCTCGGCGAAGCGGCGGAACAGGAAGAACCAGACGCCAAAGAAGGATACCGCTGGCAGGATCCACGACAGCACATCGCTCAGCCAGGTGCTCTCCAACACGCGGGCATAGGGTACGTCGTACTTCGACAGGCGATCGGCAAGATCGGGTTCGGCCCTCGTTGCCACGATCGTCGTCTTGCCCCGGCTGTCCGGCGACTTCAGGCGCCCGGTCACCGTACGATCCGACACCAGCACTTCGGCCACGCGCCCCTCGTCCAGCGCCTTCTCGAACTCGCTGTAGGGCACCGGCTCGACGGTTTTCGCCGTCTGCCAGTAGCTCTGCAAACTCAGCAACAGCAGGAGGGCAACGATCCAGTAGCCGGTATTCCATTGATTCTTTTTTTCCATGGACCGTGTTCCTCGAAAGTCGAGTTGCCAGAGGATCAGGTGAACAGACGGGCCGCACCGTCACGCAAACGGATGGCCAGCGAGCGGGAGGGCAGTGCCGCCGCTGATGAGCAGCCCCCACGGCGTGGCCGACCGCGGATCACGCTTGTAGACGACCGCGTGACCCGCGGCCACGACCGCCACCGCGATCGATGCCAGGGAGGCTGCCCATGCCAGGCTGATGGAGTCGGACACGGCAGCCTCGCCCGCCATCAAGATGCGTCGCTCGCCGACTTCTTCTTGCTCGAGTCTTTGCCAGCGTCGCCGTGCGGCGTCTCGGTCGCCTTCGCGACATCCGGCTGCTCCGGCTCGGCCGGGGTCTGCGGTGGCTCTTTGCGTTCGAACACCACGCGTTCGGCCTTGTCGTCCCAGCGTGCGCTGGCGTGATCGCCCTTGCCGATGCCGCCACCGAGCATCTCGCGCGCCAGCGCAGTTTCCAGCTCGCTGCGGATCAGGCGCTTGAGTTCACGCGCACCGAACTCGGGCTTGTAGCCTTCTTCCGCGAAATGGTCGATCAGCGTCTGATCGAAAGTGAGCGTCACGCCCTGGCTGGCGGCGCTGCGCGCCACGCGATCGAGCTGCAGGCCGACGATGTGGCGGATCTCCTCCTTGCCCAGCGCATGGAAGACGATGATCTCGTCGATGCGGTTGAGGAACTCGGGCCGGAAGTGGCCGCGCAGCACGTCCATGACCTCGGCCTTGGTCTTTTCGTACTCCTCGCCAGCCGCCTCACGCGCCTTCAGCCGTCGCTGGATGATGTCCGAACCCAGGTTGGACGTGGCGATGATGATAGTGTTGGTGAAATCCACCACCCGGCCCTTGCCGTCGGTGAGGCGACCGTCGTCGAACACTTGCAGCAGGATGTTGTAGACGTCAGGGTGTGCCTTCTCGATCTCGTCGAGCAGCAGCACGCTGTAGGGCTTGCGCCGCACCTTCTCGGTGAGCTGACCGCCTTCGTCGTAACCGACATAGCCCGGAGGCGCGCCCACCAGCCGCGCCACGGTATGGCGTTCGCCATATTCCGACATGTCGATGCGCAACAGGGCGTGCTCATCGCCGTAGATCGATTCGGCCAATGCCTTGGCGAGCTCGGTCTTGCCCACCCCGGTCGGGCCCAGAAACAGGAAGGTAGCCACCGGTTTACTGCCTTCGCGCAGGCCGGCGCGGGATAGCCGCACGGCATCGGCCACGGCACGGACCGCCTCGTCTTGTCCCACCAGGCGCTCGTGCAGCCGTTGTTCCAAGTGCAGCAGCTTTTCGCGCTCTTCCACCGTCAACTCGTTGACCGGGATGCCGGTCAGGCGCGAGACAACCTGCGCCACGTGTTCCGCCTTGACCTCGGCACTGCCGGAGGCCCGCTCCCGCTCCCAGTCCTCGACGAGCTTCTTGAGCTCGGCCTCCTTGGCTTCGATGCGCTTGCCGAGCTCGGCGGCCTGGTCGTACTGCTTGCGCGCGGCCACGTAATCCTGTTCACGCCGTAGCTGGTGCAGTTCGGACTCCAGCTCCTGCACGGCCACCGGCCGGGCCGTGGCCGACAGCTTCACGCGCGCGGCCGCCTGGTCGAGCAGGTCGATCGCCTTGTCCGGCAGGAAGCGCGCCGTGATGTAGCGGTCGGACAACTCGGCCGCCGCGATGATCGCGTCCTCGGAGATGCTGACCTTGTGGTGCGCCTCGAAGGTGTCGCGCAGGCCGCGCAGAATCATGATGGCCTGGGCCACCGTCGGCTCGGGCACCGTCACCGGCTGGAAGCGCCGCTCCAGTGCGGCATCCTTCTCGATGTATTTCTGGTACTCGTTCAGCGTCGTGGCGCCGATCAGGTTGAGTTCACCGCGCGCCATCATCGGTTTGAACACGTTGGCCACGTCCAGCCCGCCTTCGCCACCGCCCTGGCCGGCACCGACGATGGTGTGCACCTCGTCGATGAACAAAATCAGCTCGCCCTGGTGCTCGGTCACCTCCTTCAGCACCTTCTGCACGCGCTCCTCGAACTCGCCGCGATATTTGGCGCCGGCCACCATGGCGTTGATGTTGAGTTCCACCAGGCGCTTGTCGCGCAAGGTCTCGGGCACTTCACCCGCCACCATGCGCTGCGCCAGCCCTTCGACGATGGCGGTCTTGCCCACACCCGGCTCGCCGATCAGCACCGGGTTGTTCTTCTTGCGCCGGGCCAGCACCTCGATGGTGGTTTCGATCTCCTGCGCGCGGCCGATCACCGGGTCGAGCTTGCCGTCGCGCGCCATCTTGGTCAGGTCGCGCGAGTACTTGTCGAGTTCTGGCGTGTTGGTCGGCGTCTCAGCGCGGCCATCCTCGGCGCCCTTGCCGACCACCTTGCTGACCTGTTGGCGCAGCGCCTGCGGCGTCAGGCCGTAGCGGCGCAGCAGGTTGGCGGCCAGCCCTTCGCCTTCCTCGGCCAGACCGATCAGGAAATGCTCTGGACCGACATAAGAATGGCCGAGTTCATTGGAGGCCACGAAGGCGCGGCTGAGCGCATCCTTCACGCGCGGCGACACGCCGATCTCGCCCTCGAAGGGCTTGTCCCCGCGCTTGGCCTCAGACTCGATCTGCCGCTTGAGGTCATCGACCTTGATCTTGAACTGACCCAGGATGGTCTTGACCACGTCGCTGTCGGCCAGCGCCAGCAGCAGATGTTCGGTATCCACCTCGGAGCGGCCAAATTCGGCAGCGTGTTTGGCGGCCTCCTGCAGCAAGGCTTCCGACTGTTCGCTGATGCGGCTGGCCAACCCACTGCCGCGACGGCGCGGCGCACCCGAACCTGCGGTGGCGGGCTCGCCAAACGAGGCATCGACCACGTCATCGGTATCGGCGGCAACTGGCGTCGCGTCTTCGCCGATGCGGAAGAAGTCACTGCCGAGGAAGTCCTCGAACAGGCCGCTGCGCGAGCCGAACAAGGCTTCCAGCGGCGAAACGGTGCGCTTTTGCTGGCGCACTAATTGCCGGTAATGGTCGTCGCACAACAGCATGGTGCTGTTACGACCGTTGAGATTGGCTTCCACCCGCACGGTGGCGGGTTGGCCGCAGACCTGGCATTGTTTTCTGGCCATGCTGATGCTCCTGAGAAGGTTGACAAGGTTGAGGCGACGAGGCATCGCGAGCCGCGACTCCTCGTCTCGTGCCGGGTTTTTCTTGTGACGAACGAGCCGGCGACGTCAGCCGTTGATCGGGATCGAGCGTCCCTGCTTCGGCGCGCTGACCTCGCGCTTGTCGATCGTGACCGTGAGCACCCCGTTCTTGAACGATGCCTTGATCGAATCCTGGTTGGCGTCGTCAGGCAGGTTCAAGGCACGCTGAAAGCTGCCGTAGGAGCGCTCCACACGGTGGAAGCCACCTTCCTTCTTCTCCTGTTCCTGGCGCTTCTCGCCACGCACCATCAGCACGTCGTTGTCGAGAGTTATCTGGATGTCCTTCTCCTCGACACCGGGCACTTCCAGGGTAATCTTGTACTGCTTGTCGGTTTCCTGGATGTCCAGGGCCGGCTTCAGCATGCCCGACCAATCGGATGGCCACTGCGGCATGTTCAACGCCGGAAAACCGAAGCCCCGGAATGCGTCATCGAACAGCCGGTCGATTTCCCGATGCAGTTGCAGGATCGGGCTGACTGGCCCGCTCGCCGCTGGCAGGTCATTGCGCTGCACCGGCAGGGAAGAGGCGGTCTGCTGCTCTTGCTGCTCGTTCTTGAACCAGTTCCAGGGAGCCAACTTCTTGAAATCGATGTCCATGTCATACCTCCAGAAAAATTGGAAAACGAGTTACTCAAGCCCTTTGCCTGCTGCGACGGGCAGTGCGCCCAGGCGACACGGGCTGCTCGGATGACTTCTGCTGTTCACGCTTGCGCATCACCTCCTTCTTTGCTCCGGCTCGGGTCTGATCATTGATGCACTGATCGATTTCACTTTGACGAAGCCGCCACGTCCCGCCCACCTTGAAAGCCGGAATTTCCCCGTGTGCGGCGAGCCGATAAAGCGTCCGCTTGCCGACTTTCAAGTACGCAGCCAATTCATCGAGCGTGAAAATCACCTGTAGGTGCGCTTTCATCTCACCCTCTCCAATCGCGTCGCTTTGCGGTTCCGGCCAAGGAAATCCTTGCAATACTTTGTAATATTAGACCCACTATGAATAACTTCAAGAGTCAATGTGCAGCGTTCTCCCGCCCCATTGATGCAGGTCAACTGCTCAGGCAAGGCACAGGGGGGCGGCCTGATCAGGCAATGGACAGCGCCTGGCTCCTCAGCCTGCGTGTGCCACAGGCGCCTCGATCAAACACCGATCCTCACGTTGTAGCCGAGTGCCCGCAGCCCCTTGCTCGTCTGCATGTTCCTTGGCGGAAACTCGTCTGGGCGCGCCCAGACGACGATTTCCCCGAGGCTGCTCAGGCCAACGTGCGGAATTGCCCAGTCGTCGCTGCGGATCGCGTTCCAGAGTCGGGCCGAAACACTTCCGTTACCCCAGACAACGTAGTTCAACAGTATCCGTCCGGCCAACACACCTTCCCGACACCGCCGCCGAAGGCCATGGCCCATCAAGCGGATTTTCCATGCGCCCTCAGCGCCGTACCTACAGCAAATCTTTCAAGGCTCAGGTCATTCAGGAGTGTTCTGAACCCGGTGCCTCCATCGCAAACATCGCCTTGGGCTACAGCCTCAATGCCAACCTCGACCACAAATGGATTCGGCTGCCTACCCAGAAAACCACGGCTATCCAGCCAGCGTTCATCCCGTTGCCTTCTCAAATGCTCGGCGTGGGTTCGCATACTCAAGCGCGCTGCTGCGATCATGAGTTTGATCCAGTCGGCCCGTAATAATGGGCACGATCCGTATGCCTATCTCAAGGATGTGCTGACACGGTTGCCGTCCCTGTAACAGCCTGAAGTTGACCTGGGTAATCAAATACCGGTGTAGTGATTAGGAAACAGGGCTCGGATAACATCATGGCGCAGGTCATTGAACCTACTAACGACGCCGGATATATGGTCGCAAACCACATCGAACTAGTACTTGCATCACCCGGGGCGTCCTGAAGTGGTTTACTGAATTTGGCCACCTGAACAGAGGTGATATGCTCACCTCAGAACAACACAGGTGTCATAATGAAAAAAAGAAATTTCAGCGCAGAGTTTAAACGCGAATCCGCTCAACTGGTCGTTGACCAGAACTACACCGTGGCAGATGCAGCCAGCGCTATGGATGTCGGCCTTTCCACAATGACGCGATGGGTGAAACAATTACGTGATGAACGGCAGGGCAAAACACCAAAAGCCTCCCCCATTACCCCGGAACAAATTGAAATCCGTGAGCTCAGGAAAAAGCTACAACGTATTGAAATAGAAAATGAAATATTAAAAAAGGCTACCGCGCTCTTGATGTCAGACTCCCTGAACAGTTCTCGATAATCGGGAAACTCAGGGCGCGTTATCCTGTGGCCACTCTCTGCCATGTGTTCGGGGTTCATCGCAGCAGCTACAAATACTGGAAAAACCGTCCTGAAAAGCCAGACGGCAGACGGGCTGTATTACGCAGTCAGGTACTTGAACTGCATGGCATCCGCCACGGCTCTGCCGGAGCAAGAAGCATCGCCACAATGGCAACCCAGAGAGGCTACCAGATGGGGCGCTGGCTTGCTGGCAGACTCATGAAAGAGCTGGGGCTGGTCAGTTGCCAGCAGCCGACTCACCGGTATAAGCGTGGCGGTCATGAGCACGTTGCTATCCCGAATCATCTTGAGCGACAGTTCGCCGTAACGGAACCAAATCAGGTGTGGTGCGGTGATGTGACCTATATCTGGACGGGTAAGCGCTGGGCGTACCTCGCCGTTGTTCTCGACCTGTTCGCAAGAAAACCAGTGGGCTGGGCCATGTCGTTCTCGCCGGACAGCAGGCTCACCATGAAAGCACTGGAAATGGTATGGGAAACCCGTGGTAAGCCCGTCGGGGTGATGTTCCACAGCGATCAAGGCAGCCATTATACGAGCAGGCAGTTCCGGCAGTTACTGTGGCGATACCGGATCAGGCAAAGTATGAGTTGGCGTGGAAACTGCTGGGATAACAGCCCAATGGAGCGCTTCTTCAGGAGTCTGAAGAACGAATGGGTGCCGGCGACGGGCTATGTAAGCTTCAGCGATGCAGCTCACGCAATAACGGACTATATCGTTGGATATTACAGCGCACTAAGACCGCACGAATATAATGGTGGGTTACCGCCAAACGAATCAGAAAACCGATACTGGAAAAACTCTAACGCGGTGGCCAGTTTTTGTTGACCACTTCATGTGGACAAATTCCTGGACCTTCAGGAGTTAATTTATGCATTCATACGAGGACCGGATTCGGGCCGTCGAACTCTATTACCGGTACGGAAAGAATGCCTCCGTTGTCGTCATGGAGCTGGGATATCCTTCCACAAAACAGCTGGGCCGTTGGGTTCGGATTTATGAAGAGAAGGGCGATTTACCCAGGGAATTAAAACCAAGAGAACGCTATTCACGTACACAGAAAATTGCTGCTGTTGAGCATTATCTTACTCACGGTGGTTGCCTGTCGTACACTCGCCGAGCCATCGGCTACCCCAGTAACGAAATTCTAAAGCGCTGGATTGAAGAGTTTTACCCAAATGCGCGTCCCCTGGTCATTCGCTCAGGCACAAGCAAATGCTTCAGCCCGGAAGAGAGGTCTCAGGCCGTCCGGGAGCTCTGTAACCGACGTGGAACCGCGCGTAAAGTTGCACAAAGCATAGGCGTCAGCGTCCCGGTCCTGTACAAATGGAAGAAAGACCTTATCAGTGACGAGGCTTATCAATCCATGCGCAAACGAAAGGCAGCCCCTCAGGATAAAAATCAGGATACTTTACTCGGTGAAATCCAGCGTCTCAGGAAGCAGGTTCATCAGCTGCAGCTCGAACGTGACATACTGACAAAGGCGAATGAACTGATAAAAAAAGATCTGGGCATCAGCTTTCTGAAACTGAAAAACAGGGAGAAAACCCTGATAGTTGATGCCCTTAAGAAAAAGTACCCCGTTGCTGAGTTGCTAAGCGTTCTGCAACTTGCCCGCAGCTGTTATTTTTACCACAAAGCCAGCAAACGTCTGTACGATAAGTATGCGGAAATACGCGTGATCATGGCCGATATCTTTGAGGAGAATTACCGCTGTTACGGCTACCGGCGCCTTCACGCGATGCTTCGCAGTAACAACAGGGTTATTTCTGAAAAGGTTGTCCGCAGACTGATGGCAGAAGAGCAGCTCGTTGTTAAGCGCACCAGGCGACGACGATATAACTCTTACTGTGGCGAAATCGGTCCGGCACCGGAAAAATACGCTCAACGAACATGATAAACCGGTGATACACAGCGATCGTGGTGGCCATTACCGGTGGCCGGGCTGGCTCGAGCGTATCAACACCTCCGGACTTATAAGGTCCATGTCGCGCAAAGGATGCTCGTCGGATAATGCTGCGTGTGAAGGCTTCTTCGGGCGTATCAAAAACGAAATGTTCTATGGCAGAGACTGGGCGGGTATCACGCTGGAAAAATTTATCTGCTTCCTGGACAGGTACATACGCTGGTATAACGAGAAACGTATCAAGCTATCATTAGGTGCAATGAGTCCTGTGAAGTACCGGCAGCATCTTGGGATCACAACATAACAGTCCAGGAAAACATCCGCAGCCCCAAAAGTGACATTACTAAATGGTTCTAACAAAGCCTGTTATTGCAAGATTAAAATGTCACCTCATTTAGCCAGTTTCAAATGTCACCTAAAATAGCTTGCAGAACGAAAGGGAAGATAGTTTTTGCAGAGGAAAGCAGGCATGAATGACGTCCATGCCTGTGATTGAGAGGCTATATCAGTAAGCTGTTATTCGCCTTTTTTATGGTCGTGTTCCTTCAGGCCGGGATGCTTTGGTTTATTCTCCGGCGTTACACGCTGACGTTTATCTTCTTTTCCAGTTGATTTAGCGATTGGTTTTGGACCAGTTTTAATGCCCATAAAAATCTCCTGAGTGAAAACAGATTTAAACTTGCATGCTGTGGTAGTGATACCAAGATTGTAATGAGGGTTACCAGTCATAAAACCAACCGGCGTCTTTTCAGAAGTTTGCACTTCATCACATAGCGGTGGTTAAATTCGCTACATAAGCCCAAAAAGAGCAGGGGACTAACGTTTCAGGCTGGCCCTGAATTCCGCTGGGTTTGCCAGCACCGGATTGATAGCTCTTACTTGTTCCTGCACCCGGGCCTGTGCCCGCCTTTTAGGCATCTTCTTGCTACGGTCCCGTTTCCCGTCCCGCTCCAGTTCGTCCATCTTGTCCTGAGCGAGTTTCAGAACAGCCCCAAGACGCTTGTTATCAACGATTTGCCCCTGGTCGACACATTCCAGTTTGTCGAACACCTGATATTTGAGTGAACGGTAACCGTATTTGAATGCCAGCGTGCCGTCCGGATAGTCGAAGACTGTTATTTTTTCGCCAGCGATGCGAGTATTTTCTTCACTAGGTTCAACCAGATATATCATTTTGTCATAGCGGAATGTCAGCGTTTTAGACAGCTTACGCAGTTCCTGCCAGGCAAAGATATCATCCAGCTCTTCGTTGCTTTCAGCCACGGTTCGGTGCAGATCTTTGGGGTATTTTGCTGGTCTTGCGAAGCGACGATTGAAGTCGGCAATGAAGGTATCCAGCCAGGCGTTGGCTGCTTCAATACTGCTGATTCCCTCGAGACACATATCCTTGGTAAGCCGATCCTGAAGTGTCTGATTTGCTCGCTCTACGCGGCCTTTAGCCTGCGGACTGTTGGCACAAATCAGTTCGATCCCCAGTTCAGAAAGCACGCGGCCAAACTGGGTAACACCGGTTGTGGTTGAACCACCATTATTGACCCTGAAAATGCCGTGCTTGTCGCTGTAGAACGCAAGGGGCTTGCCGTGTTGCTCGAGATACTCGCGGGTGGCCATCATGTAATCAAAGGCTGATTCAGTCTCACCAAAGCGAAGGTGCATCAGGCGACCAGTCGCGTCATCAATAAAGACGAGCAGGCAGCATTTGGGGGCACGTCCTTCAAACCAGTCATGCGGGGAACCATCGATCTGAACAAGTTCTCCGAGGCAGTCACGCCGGTATCTGGGTTGATGAACACGTGGCCTGCGACGTGAGTATGGGACCCAGAGTCCTCAGCCGTCATCCATTTTCTGAGCGTTTCAACAGACACCGTGATGTTATGGCGTTCGCGCAATTTTCCTGCGGCAAGCGTTGGTCCAAAGTCGCTGTAGTTATCGTGAAGTAAAGAAAGTACACGCAGCTTCAGTGACTCAGGAAGCCTGTGATTACCGGGGTGTCCACGCCGAAGGTTTGCCAGACCTGCGGCACCAGACTCACGAAAACGGTTCATTAACCGCTGTGTCTGACGTTCGGTCAGAGCAAGCTGATGAGCAGCATCACGACGGCGCATGCGTTTATCAACAACTGACTGAATGACGTTGATCCGGCTGAGTTCTTTATCTGACATGGTCACAAGCATCCTGATGTCTCCATGGCCTGAGGATTGGATCCTTTATGCCAGAAAAAGTGACATCACTAAATGGGTTAAAAGTGACATCAGAATATTGCAGTTACAAAGCCGGTTCGCATAACAAAGATTATGTTAAATTCAATAGTAAAATCATTATAAATCAATATCTTAAATATCGAACAAGCCCCTTTCTTCCTCAAACCTCACTGTGGTAACTTTAAAAACAATGTCCGTTCCTGAGTTTGTGATGCCTTAAAGCCATGGTGAAGATAAAAGTTTTTGGCTTCTTCAGTCAGTGCATGAACCATAATCGCACGGACTCCTATATTCTCAGCTACACGGTAACAGCGCAGAACTGCATCATGCAGTAAATCGGCCCCGAGCCCTTGGCCACGGTATGAAACATCAACTGCCAGGCGAGCAAGTATGATTACGGGAATTGGATCTGGCATATTGCGCCTGAGGCTTCCCATTGCTTCCACGTGGTTAACGCTGCCGGTGGCCAGAGAGTAAAAACCGACAACCTGTTTAGTGTCTCTTTTACAAACGACGAACGTTCGTGCTGCACCAAGAGCTTGGTTTTTTAATCCCCTCTGTTTAAGCCAGTCATCAAGTACTGCCTCACCACTGACGAACTCTGCTAGTTGATGGGAGCTGGATAATGGTTCTGGTGCTGTTACACGTCCCACTGAGGTTTCCTTGCCAGAAGTTTATCAATAGCCGCCTCATCCGAAACCGGTGCATCGAGCATATCGATAAACTCTGCATACTGCTCATCGTTAAAATTAAATACGCGACGATCGAGGATCACATTCTCCGCAGCCTGACATGCCATTTCCAGGATGAAGTCCGTGCGTGATTTATGGAGAATCTCTGCTGCAGCATCAATAAGTGCTCTTTGAGATTCTTTAGCTCTAAGGTTGAGCTGAACATCTGATTTCATGAGTGCGCTCCTTGTATAGCGATTGCTTTACAAGCATATCATATGGATTCTGTATAGCAAAAGCTATACGGTTTTTTAAGTGCAGTGAACATACGAAAGAGTCAACTTGCAACTATTAGGTAAAGCTCTTCCTCTAAATTATTTTCCTTGCTCTGGCCTACCAAATCAAACCCAACGCCCTGAATTTACTGCGTGCGATGCTAGACTGGCCCCATGAATCTCCAGACAGTTGGTATCACTTAAGTTAGTGATAGTCTTAATACTAGTTTTTAGACTAGTCGTTGGAGTCCGAATGATTGATGTTTTAGGTCCAGAGAAGCGCAGACG
>NZ_JBIMQP010000027.1:0-21144 GCF_043945315.1 Enterobacter cloacae complex sp. 2024EL-00227 | reverse complement strand
TGACCGGTACCATCGAACTGCCAGAAGGCGTTGAGATGGTAATGCCAGGCGACAACATCAAGATGGTTGTGACGCTGATCCACCCAATCGCGATGGACGACGGTCTGCGTTTCGCAATCCGTGAAGGCGGCCGTACCGTTGGCGCGGGCGTTGTTGCTAAAGTTCTGGGCTAATTAATTATCCCTGAATTAAAAAAGGACGCTTCGGCGTCCTTTTTTGTTTTCTACCGCTCAGGCGTCGTCACAAAATTTCGCATTTTTTGCCTGCTCCCGCCCCGCATTCTGGCGTTTGTGCTATTGTAATCATAACCATTCTCACTTACACTTTGTGCATAATTTGAACGGGAGTTTCTATGTACGTTTGTTTATGTAATGGTGTAAGCGACAAAAAAATACGTCAGGCCGTTCGCCAGTTTCAGCCCCAGTCATTCCAGCAGCTTCGCAAATTTGTTCCGGTGGGAAATCAATGCGGTAAATGCGTACGTGCTGCGCGAGAGATCATGCAGGACGAGCTGATGCAGATCCCGGAATACAAAGAGATCGCGTAAGCGCCCATCTTTTTTTTGACATCCCTGTAGCCCGATCTACGCTTCAATGAGTGGAAGCGGAGGGACTATATAATGAAAGGTGATGTTAAAATCATAAGTTATCTCAATAAATTATTGGGAAATGAGCTTGTCGCAATCAACCAGTACTTTCTTCACGCGAGAATGTTCAAAAACTGGGGACTCAAACGTTTAAACGACGTTGAGTACCATGAATCTATCGATGAGATGAAACACGCTGATAAATACATCGAGCGTATTTTATTCCTTGAAGGCATTCCAAACCTGCAGGATCTCGGCAAGCTGGGCATCGGAGAAGATGTCGAAGAGATGCTGCGTTCCGACCTCAGGCTAGAACTTGAAGGTGCCAAAGATCTCCGTGAAGCCATTGCCTATGCTGACAGCGTACATGACTACGTCAGCCGCGATATGATGATTCAGATCCTGGCCGATGAAGAAGGGCATATTGACTGGCTGGAAACAGAGCTGGATCTCATTGCTAAAATCGGCCTGCAAAACTATCTTCAGTCACAGATTAAAGTGGAAGAATAACCAACGTCTTCCACCCTACGCATAAACCCGCTGCTGCCAGAAATGGCCCAAAAGGCAGCGGGTTTTTTATTGCTTTCTTATCAGAGCGGATTACCGAAAAAAAAAGAATACAAAGAAGCGCCATCAGCGCCGCGAGCAACGCCAGCGCAGGCAGTACGCACCAGCCATGCCATGCACCAAGCGCCGCCAGGTACTTCACATCGCCATATCCCATCCCTTCACGCCGGCAGATAAACCAATAGCCCCAGTAAATAACGGCAAAGGCAATATATCCGGCCATCGCACCCGCCACCGCACTCGGCAGAAAATCAGGTTGGATACAGAGCTGAAAGAGCAGCCCTGCCCATAGCAGCGGACAGAGAAATTTATCGGGAAGTAGACCGTAGCGAATATCGGCATTTACAAGTAAGGCTGTCAGTAAAAGATAGATCAGCAGAAAGGGGAGGGTGGTCAGCATTTAAAAGGCCTCAAACGGGTTTGAGCGCATAGTCGTTATAATCGGCCTGTCCGGCAATGCACAAAAAACGGAGATGCGTAGCGGCTCGAAACAAAGCATCGCCGCAGAATACATTGCATAAAACGTTGCGCGCTCTTACACACCCTGCGACATTGGCGCTTAATTTCTAAACGGCACTTGCGTCTTGCCCAGATTTACGTATAATGCGCGGGCTTGTCGTAATTGACGGCGGGTTCAATCAGAACCAGAGTAGCTCATTTTGTTACTCAACAATGCTCCCAATTGGGGAGCTACGTAAGAACGGTTACACTCTCCCATCAATCGTAATGGGTTTGAGGAGTAATCATTTTCGTTTATAAAATAATTGGAGCTCTGGTCTCATGCAGAACCAAAGAATCCGTATCCGCCTTAAAGCGTTTGATCATCGTCTGATCGATCAATCAACCGCGGAAATCGTCGAGACTGCTAAGCGCACTGGTGCGCAAGTCCGTGGTCCGATCCCGCTGCCGACCCGCAAAGAGCGCTTCACCGTTCTGATCTCTCCGCACGTTAACAAAGACGCGCGCGATCAGTACGAAATCCGCACTCACAAGCGTCTGGTTGACATCGTTGAGCCAACTGAGAAAACCGTTGATGCTCTGATGCGTCTGGATCTGGCTGCCGGTGTAGACGTGCAGATCAGCCTGGGTTAATCAGGTCATCGAGCGATTGAGAGGTTGAAACAATGATTGGTTTAGTCGGTAAAAAAGTGGGTATGACCCGCATCTTCACTGAAGATGGCGTTTCTATCCCAGTAACCGTAATCGAAGTTGAAGCAAACCGCGTTACTCAGGTTAAAGATCTGGCTAACGATGGCTACCGCGCTATTCAGGTTACCACTGGTGCTAAAAAAGCTAACCGTGTAACCAAACCAGAAGCGGGTCACTTCGCTAAAGCTGGCGTAGAAGCTGGCCGTGGTCTGTGGGAATTCCGCCTTGCTGAAGGCGAAGAGTTCACCGTAGGTCAGGACATTAGCGTTGAGCTGTTTGCTGACGTTAAAAAAGTTGACGTAACCGGTACCTCTAAAGGTAAAGGTTTTGCTGGTACCGTTAAGCGCTGGAACTTCCGTACCCAGGACGCTACTCACGGTAACTCCTTGTCTCACCGCGTTCCGGGTTCTATCGGTCAGAACCAGACTCCGGGCAAAGTGTTCAAAGGCAAGAAAATGGCAGGTCAGCTGGGTAACGAACGTGTAACCGTTCAGAGCCTGGACGTAGTACGTGTTGACGCTGAGCGCAACCTGCTGCTGGTTAAAGGTGCGGTCCCGGGTGCAACCGGTAGCGACCTGATCGTTAAACCAGCTGTGAAGGCGTAAGGGGATAGCAATGGAATTAGTATTGAAAGACGCGCAGAGCGCGCTGACTGTTTCCGAAACTACCTTCGGTCGTGATTTCAACGAAGCGCTGGTTCACCAGGTTGTTGTTGCTTATGCAGCTGGTGCTCGTCAGGGTACTCGTGCTCAGAAGACTCGTGCTGAAGTAACTGGTTCTGGCAAAAAGCCATGGCGCCAGAAAGGTACCGGCCGTGCGCGTTCAGGTTCTATCAAGAGCCCGATCTGGCGTTCAGGTGGCGTGACCTTCGCTGCGCGTCCACAGGACCACAGTCAAAAAGTTAACAAAAAGATGTACCGCGGCGCGCTGAAAAGCATCCTGTCCGAACTGGTACGTCAGGATCGTCTGATCGTTGTCGAGAAGTTCTCTGTTGAAGCGCCTAAAACTAAGCTGCTGGCACAGAAACTGAAAGACATGGCTCTGGAAGATGTGCTGATCATCACCGGTGAGCTGGACGAGAACCTGTTCCTGGCCGCACGTAACCTGCACAAGGTTGACGTACGCGATGCGACTGGTATCGACCCGGTTAGCCTGATCGCCTTCGACAAAGTCGTAATGACTGCTGATGCTGTTAAGCAAGTTGAGGAGATGCTGGCATGATTCGTGAAGAACGTCTGCTGAAGGTGCTTCGCGCACCGCACGTTTCTGAAAAAGCGTCTACTGCGATGGAAAAAACAAACACCATCGTTCTCAAAGTTGCTAAAGACGCGACCAAAGCAGAGATCAAAGCTGCTGTGCAGAAACTGTTTGAAGTCGAAGTCGAAGTCGTTAACACCCTGGTCGTTAAAGGGAAAGTTAAACGTCACGGACAGCGTATCGGTCGTCGTAGCGACTGGAAAAAAGCTTACGTCACCCTGAAAGAAGGCCAGAATCTGGACTTCGTTGGCGGCGCTGAGTAAGTCGGAGGAGTAATACAATGGCAGTTGTTAAATGTAAACCGACATCTCCGGGTCGTCGCCACGTAGTTAAAGTGGTTAACCCTGAGCTGCACAAGGGCAAACCTTTTGCTCCGTTGCTGGAAAAAAACAGCAAATCCGGTGGTCGTAACAACAATGGCCGTATCACCACTCGTCACATCGGTGGTGGCCACAAGCAGGCTTATCGTATTGTTGACTTCAAACGCAACAAAGACGGTATCCCAGCAGTTGTTGAACGTCTTGAGTACGATCCGAACCGTTCCGCGAACATCGCGCTGGTTCTGTACAAAGACGGCGAACGCCGTTACATCCTGGCCCCTAAAGGCCTGAAAGCTGGCGACCAGATTCAGTCTGGCGTTGATGCTGCAATCAAAGCAGGCAACACCCTGCCGATGCGCAATATCCCGGTTGGTTCTACCGTTCATAACGTAGAAATGAAACCAGGTAAAGGCGGTCAGCTGGCGCGTTCCGCGGGTACTTACGTTCAGATCGTTGCGCGTGATGGTGCTTATGTCACCCTGCGTCTGCGTTCTGGTGAAATGCGTAAAGTCGAAGCAGACTGCCGCGCTACTCTGGGCGAAGTTGGCAATGCTGAGCATATGCTGCGCGTTCTGGGTAAAGCAGGTGCTGCACGCTGGCGTGGTGTTCGTCCTACCGTTCGCGGTACTGCGATGAACCCAGTCGACCACCCACATGGTGGTGGTGAAGGTCGTAACTTTGGTAAGCACCCGGTATCTCCGTGGGGCGTTCAGACCAAAGGTAAGAAGACCCGCAGCAACAAGCGTACTGATAAATTTATCGTACGTCGCCGTAGCAAATAATTTTAGAGGATAAGCCATGCCACGTTCTCTCAAGAAAGGTCCTTTTATTGACCTGCACTTGCTGAAGAAGGTAGAGAAAGCGGTGGAAAGCGGAGACAAGAAGCCCCTGCGCACTTGGTCCCGTCGTTCAACGATCTTTCCTAACATGATCGGTTTGACCATCGCTGTCCATAATGGTCGTCAGCACGTTCCAGTCTTTGTTACCGACGAAATGGTTGGTCACAAACTGGGTGAATTCGCACCGACTCGTACTTATCGCGGCCACGCTGCTGATAAAAAAGCGAAGAAGAAATAAGGTAGGAGGAAGAGATGGAAACTTTAGCTCAACATCGCCATGCTCGTTCTTCTGCACAGAAGGTTCGCCTTGTTGCTGACCTGATTCGCGGTAAGAAAGTGTCGCAGGCCCTGGACATCCTGACCTATACCAACAAGAAAGCTGCGGTATTGGTCAAGAAAGTACTGGAATCTGCCATTGCTAACGCTGAACACAACGATGGCGCTGACATCGACGATCTGAAAGTCGCGAAAATTTTCGTAGATGAAGGCCCAAGCATGAAGCGCATTATGCCGCGTGCGAAAGGTCGTGCAGATCGCATCCTGAAGCGCACCAGCCACATTACTGTGGTTGTGTCCGATCGCTGAGACTCTGGAGACTAGCAATGGGTCAGAAAGTACATCCTAATGGTATTCGCCTGGGTATTGTAAAACCATGGAACTCTACCTGGTTTGCGAACACCAAAGAATTCGCTGACAACCTGGACAGCGATTTTAAAGTACGTCAGTACCTGACTAAGGAACTGGCTAAAGCGTCTGTATCTCGTATCGTTATCGAGCGTCCAGCGAAGAGCATCCGTGTGACTATTCACACTGCTCGTCCTGGCATCGTTATCGGTAAGAAAGGCGAAGACGTAGAAAAACTGCGCAAGGTCGTAGCGGATATCGCTGGCGTTCCTGCACAGATCAATATCGCTGAAGTTCGTAAGCCTGAACTGGACGCTAAATTGGTTGCTGACAGCATCACTTCACAGCTGGAACGTCGTGTTATGTTCCGTCGTGCTATGAAGCGTGCTGTACAGAACGCAATGCGTCTGGGCGCTAAAGGTATCAAAGTTGAAGTTAGCGGCCGTCTGGGCGGCGCGGAAATCGCACGTACCGAATGGTACCGTGAAGGTCGCGTACCGCTGCACACTCTGCGTGCTGACATCGACTACAACACCTCTGAAGCGCACACCACTTACGGTGTAATCGGCGTTAAGGTATGGATCTTCAAAGGTGAGATCCTGGGTGGTATGGCTGCTGTTGAACAACCGGAAAAACCGGCTGCTCAACCTAAAAAGCAGCAGCGTAAAGGCCGTAAATAAGGAGCGTCGCTGATGTTACAACCAAAGCGTACAAAATTCCGTAAAGTGCACAAAGGCCGCAACCGTGGTCTGGCGCAGGGTACGGATGTTAGCTTCGGCACTTTCGGTCTGAAAGCTGTTGGCCGTGGTCGTCTGACTGCACGTCAGATCGAAGCAGCACGTCGTGCAATGACCCGTGCAGTTAAGCGTCAAGGTAAGATCTGGATCCGTGTATTCCCGGACAAACCGATCACCGAGAAGCCGCTGGAAGTTCGTATGGGTAAAGGTAAAGGTAACGTGGAGTACTGGGTTGCCTTGATCCAACCGGGCAAAGTCCTGTATGAAATGGACGGTGTTCCGGAAGAGCTGGCCCGTGAAGCCTTCGGCCTGGCAGCAGCGAAACTGCCTATCAAAACCACCTTTGTAACTAAGACGGTGATGTAATGAAAGCAAAAGAGCTGCGTGAAAAAAGCGTTGAAGAGCTGAACGCTGAGCTGCTGAACCTGCTGCGTGAGCAGTTCAACCTGCGTATGCAGGCTGCAAGTGGCCAGCTGCAACAGACTCACCTGCTGAAGCAAGTGCGTCGCAATGTTGCACGCGTTAAGACTTTACTGACTCAGAAGGCGGGTGCGTAATGACCGATAAAATCCGTACTCTGCAAGGTCGTGTTGTTAGCGACAAAATGGAGAAATCCATTGTTGTAGCTATCGAACGTATTGTGAAACACCCGATCTACGGTAAATTCATCAAGCGTACGACCAAACTGCACGTACATGACGAGAACAACGAATGTGGTATCGGCGACAAGGTTGAAATCCGTGAATGCCGTCCACTGTCCAAGACTAAGTCCTGGACGCTGGTTCGCGTTGTAGAGAAAGCGGTTCTGTAATACAGTACGCCTTCTCAATACGAATAAACGGCTCAGCGATGAGCCGTTTATTTTTTCTACCCATATTGCAGAAGCGGTGTTATAATGCCGCGCCCTCGATATGGGGCTTTTTAACGGCTCTGATTTTAGAGTCTCAGGTAGTAGTTGACATTAGCGGAGCACTAAAATGATCCAAGAACAGACTATGCTGAACGTCGCCGACAACTCCGGTGCACGTCGCGTAATGTGTATCAAGGTTCTGGGTGGCTCGCACCGTCGCTACGCAGGCGTAGGCGACATCATCAAGATCACCATCAAAGAAGCAATTCCACGTGGTAAGGTCAAAAAAGGTGATGTGCTGAAGGCGGTAGTGGTGCGCACCAAGAAGGGTGTTCGTCGCCCTGACGGTTCTGTCATTCGCTTCGATGGTAATGCATGCGTTATTTTAAACAATAACAGCGAGCAGCCTATCGGCACGCGTATCTTTGGGCCGGTAACTCGTGAACTTCGTACTGAGAAGTTCATGAAAATTATCTCTCTGGCACCAGAAGTACTCTAAGGAGCGAATCATGGCAGCGAAAATCCGTCGTGATGACGAAGTTATCGTGTTAACCGGTAAAGATAAAGGTAAACGCGGTAAAGTAAAAAATGTTCTGTCTTCCGGCAAACTTGTCGTTGAAGGTATCAACCTGGTTAAGAAACATCAGAAGCCGGTTCCGGCCCTGAACCAACCAGGTGGCATCGTTGAAAAAGAAGCTGCTATTCAGGTTTCTAACGTTGCAATCTTCAATGCGGCTACCGGCAAGGCTGACCGTGTAGGCTTTAGATTCGAAGACGGTAAAAAAGTCCGTTTCTTCAAGTCTAACAGCGAAACTATCAAGTAATTTGGAGTAGTACGATGGCGAAACTGCATGATTACTACAAAGACGAAGTAGTTAAGAAACTCATGACCGAGTTTAACTACAATTCTGTCATGCAAGTCCCTCGGGTCGAGAAGATCACCCTGAACATGGGTGTTGGTGAAGCGATCGCTGACAAGAAACTGCTGGATAACGCAGCAGCTGACCTGACAGCAATCTCCGGTCAAAAACCGCTGATCACCAAAGCACGCAAATCTGTTGCAGGCTTCAAAATCCGTCAGGGCTATCCGATCGGCTGTAAAGTAACTCTGCGTGGCGAACGCATGTGGGAGTTCTTTGAGCGCCTGATCACTATTGCTGTTCCACGTATCCGTGACTTCCGTGGCTTGTCCGCTAAGTCTTTCGACGGTCGTGGTAACTACAGCATGGGTGTCCGTGAGCAGATCATCTTCCCAGAAATCGACTACGATAAAGTCGACCGCGTGCGTGGTTTGGATATTACCATTACCACTACTGCGAAATCTGACGAAGAAGGCCGTGCTCTGCTGGCTGCCTTTGACTTCCCGTTCCGCAAGTAAGGTAGGGTTACTGAATGGCTAAGCAATCAATGAAAGCACGCGAAGTAAAGCGCGTAGCTTTAGCTGATAAATTCTTCGCTAAACGCGCTGAACTGAAAGCGATCATTTCTGATGTGAACGCTTCCGACGAAGATCGTTGGAATGCGGTTCTCAAGCTGCAGTCTCTGCCGCGTGATTCCAGCCCGTCTCGTCAGCGTAACCGCTGTCGTCAAACAGGTCGTCCACATGGTTATGTGGGCAAGTTTGGGTTGAGCCGTATCAAACTGCGTGAAGCCGCCATGCGCGGTGAAGTGCCAGGCTTGAAAAAGGCTAGCTGGTAATTACCAATTGAATCACGGGAGTAAAGACAGATGAGCATGCAAGATCCGATCGCGGATATGCTGACCCGTATCCGTAACGGTCAGGCCGCGAACAAAGTTGCGGTCACCATGCCTTCCGCCAAGCTGAAAGTGGCAATTGCCAACGTGCTGAAGGAAGAAGGTTTTATCGAAGATTTTAAAGTTGAAGGCGACACCAAGCCGGAACTGGAACTTACTCTCAAGTATTTCCAGGGTAAAGCTGTTGTAGAAAGCATTCAGCGTGTCAGCCGCCCAGGCCTGCGCATCTATAAGAAAAAAGATGAGCTGCCAAAAGTTATGGCTGGTCTTGGTATCGCAGTTGTTTCTACCTCTAAAGGTGTTATGACTGATCGTGCAGCGCGCCAGGCTGGTCTTGGTGGCGAAATTATCTGCTACGTAGCCTAATCGGAGGAAAGAATGTCTCGTGTTGCTAAAGCACCGGTCGTTATTCCTGCCGGCGTTGATGTAAAAATCGACGGTCAGGTTATTACGATCAAAGGTAAAAACGGCGAGCTGACTCGTACCCTCAACAAAGCTGTTGAAGTTAAACATGCAGATAACGCTCTGACCTTCGGTCCACGTGATGGTTTCGTGGATGGTTGGGCTCAGGCTGGTACCGCGCGTGCCCTGCTGAACTCAATGGTTGTTGGTGTTACCGAAGGCTTCACTAAAAAGCTTCAGCTGGTTGGTGTAGGTTATCGTGCAGCTATCAAAGGGAATGCAGTAGGCCTGTCTCTGGGCTTCTCACACCCTGTTGAGCATCCGCTGCCGGCCGGTATCACTGCAGAATGCCCGACTCAGACTGAAATCGTGCTGAAAGGCGCTGATAAACAGCTGATCGGTCAGGTTGCAGCAGATCTGCGCGCCTACCGTCGTCCTGAGCCTTACAAAGGCAAGGGTGTTCGTTACGCCGACGAAGTCGTGCGTACCAAAGAGGCTAAGAAGAAGTAAGGTAACACTATGGATAAGAAATCTGCTCGTATCCGTCGTGCGACCCGCGCACGCCGCAAGCTCAAAGAGCTGGGTGCAACTCGCCTGGTGGTACATCGTACCCCGCGTCATATTTACGCTCAGGTAATTGCACCGAACGGTTCTGAAGTTCTGGTAGCTGCTTCTACTGTAGAAAAAGCTATCTCAGAACAATTGAAGTACACCGGTAACAAAGACGCCGCTGCAGCTGTAGGTAAAGCTGTTGCTGAACGCGCTCTGGAAAAAGGCATCAGCAATGTTTCCTTTGACCGTTCCGGGTTCCAATATCATGGTCGTGTCCAGGCACTGGCAGATGCTGCCCGTGAAGCTGGCCTTCAGTTCTAAGGTAGAGGTGTAAGATGGCTCACATCGAAAAACAGGCTGGCGAACTGCAGGAAAAGCTGATCGCGGTAAACCGCGTATCTAAAACCGTTAAAGGTGGTCGTATTTTCTCCTTCACAGCTCTGACTGTAGTAGGCGATGGTAACGGTCGCGTTGGTTTTGGTTACGGTAAAGCGCGTGAAGTTCCAGCAGCGATCCAGAAAGCGATGGAAAAAGCCCGTCGCAACATGATTAACGTCGCGCTGAACAACGGCACCCTGCAGCACCCAGTTAAAGGTGTTCACACGGGTTCTCGTGTATTCATGCAGCCAGCTTCAGAAGGTACCGGTATCATCGCCGGTGGTGCAATGCGCGCCGTTCTGGAAGTTGCTGGGGTTCATAACGTTCTGGCTAAAGCATATGGTTCCACCAACCCGATCAACGTGGTTCGTGCAACTATTGATGGCCTGGAAAATATGAATTCTCCAGAAATGGTCGCTGCCAAGCGTGGTAAATCCGTTGAAGAAATTCTGGGGTAATTGACCATGGCAAAGACTATTAAAATCACTCAAACCCGCAGTGCAATCGGTCGTCTGCCGAAACACAAGGCAACGCTGCTTGGCCTGGGTCTGCGTCGTATTGGTCATACCGTTGAGCGCGAGGATACTCCTGCTGTTCGTGGTATGGTCAACGCGGTTTACTTCATGGTTAAAGTTGAGGAGTAAGAGATGCGTTTAAATACTCTGTCTCCGGCCGAAGGCTCTAAAAAGGCGGGTAAACGCCTGGGTCGTGGTATCGGTTCTGGCCTCGGCAAAACCGGTGGTCGTGGTCACAAAGGTCAGAACTCTCGTTCTGGCGGTGGCGTACGTCGCGGTTTCGAGGGTGGCCAGATGCCACTGTACCGTCGTCTGCCGAAGTTCGGCTTCACCTCTCGCAAAGCAGCGATCACAGCGGAAATCCGTCTGTCTGACCTGGCGAAAGTTGAAGGCGGCGTTGTAGACCTGAACACGCTGAAAGCAGCAAACATTATCGGTATCCAGATCGAGTTCGCGAAAGTGATCCTGGCTGGTGAAGTTTCTACTCCGGTAACTGTTCGTGGCCTGCGTGTTACTAAAGGTGCTCGTGCTGCTATCGAAGCTGCTGGCGGTAAAATTGAGGAATAAGTAGCAGATGGCTAAGCAACCGGGATTAGATTTTCAAAGTGCCAAAGGTGGATTTGGCGAGCTGAAACGCAGACTGCTGTTTGTTATCGGCGCGCTGATTGTGTTCCGTATTGGCTCTTTTATTCCGATCCCTGGTATCGATGCCGCTGTACTTGCCAAACTGCTTGAGCAACAGCGAGGCACCATCATTGAAATGTTCAACATGTTCTCTGGTGGTGCTCTCAGCCGTGCTTCTATCTTCGCACTGGGTATTATGCCGTACATTTCGGCATCGATTATTATCCAGCTGCTGACGGTCGTTCATCCGGCCCTGGCAGAGTTGAAGAAAGAAGGGGAGTCTGGACGTCGTAAGATTAGTCAGTACACCCGTTACGGTACTCTGGTGCTGGCAATATTCCAGTCGATCGGTATTGCTACCGGTCTTCCGAATATGCCTGGTATGCAGGGCCTGGTGTTAAACCCGGGCTTTGCATTCTACTTCACCGCTGTTGTAAGTCTGGTCACAGGGACAATGTTCCTGATGTGGCTCGGCGAACAGATTACTGAGCGCGGTATCGGTAACGGTATCTCAATCATTATCTTCGCCGGTATTGTTGCGGGCCTCCCGCCAGCCATCGCCCACACTATCGAGCAAGCGCGTCAAGGCGACCTGCACTTCCTCCTGTTGCTGTTGGTTGCAGTATTAGTATTTGCAGTGACGTTCTTTGTTGTCTTCGTTGAACGTGGTCAACGCCGCATTGTGGTGAACTACGCTAAGCGTCAGCAAGGTCGTCGTGTCTATGCTGCACAGAGCACACATTTACCGCTGAAAGTGAACATGGCGGGGGTTATCCCGGCTATCTTCGCTTCCAGTATTATTCTGTTCCCGGCAACCATCGCGTCATGGTTCGGGGGCGGTACTGGTTGGAACTGGCTGACAACAATTTCGCTGTATTTGCAGCCTGGGCAACCACTTTATGTGTTACTCTATGCGTCTGCGATCATCTTCTTCTGTTTCTTCTACACGGCGTTGGTCTTCAACCCGCGTGAAACAGCAGATAACCTGAAGAAGTCCGGTGCATTTGTACCAGGAATTCGTCCGGGAGAGCAAACGGCGAAGTATATCGATAAAGTAATGACCCGCCTGACTTTGGTTGGTGCGCTCTATATTACTTTTATCTGCCTGATCCCGGAGTTCATGCGTGATGCAATGAAAGTACCGTTCTACTTCGGTGGGACCTCACTGCTTATCGTTGTTGTCGTGATTATGGACTTTATGGCTCAAGTGCAAACTCTGATGATGTCCAGTCAGTATGAGTCTGCATTGAAGAAGGCGAACCTGAAAGGCTACGGCCGCTAATTGGTCGCCTGAGAAGTTACGGAGAGTAAAAATGAAAGTTCGTGCTTCCGTCAAGAAATTATGCCGTAACTGCAAAATCGTTAAGCGTGATGGTGTCATCCGTGTGATTTGCAGTGCCGAGCCGAAGCATAAACAGCGCCAAGGCTGATTATTTCGCATATTTTTCTTGCAAAGTTGGGTTGAGCTGGCTAGATTAGCCAGCCAATCTTTTGTATGTCTGTACGTTTCCATTTGAGTATCCTGAAAACGGGCTTTTCAGCATGGTGCGTACATATTAAATAGTAGGAGTGCATAGTGGCCCGTATAGCAGGCATTAACATTCCTGATCAGAAACATGCTGTGATCGCATTAACTTCGATCTACGGCATCGGCAAGACCCGTTCTAAAGCCATTCTGGCTGCAGCGGGTATCGCTGAAGATGTTAAGATCAGTGAGCTGTCTGAAGAACAAATCGACACGCTGCGTGACGAAGTTGCCAAATTTGTCGTTGAAGGTGATCTGCGCCGTGAAATCAGCATGAGCATCAAGCGCCTGATGGATCTTGGTTGCTATCGCGGTTTGCGTCATCGTCGTGGTCTGCCAGTGCGCGGTCAGCGTACTAAGACCAACGCACGTACCCGTAAGGGTCCGCGCAAACCGATCAAGAAATAATCGGGGTGATTGAATAATGGCAAAGGCACCAGTTCGTGCACGTAAACGTGTAAGAAAACAAGTCTCTGACGGCGTGGCTCATATCCATGCTTCTTTCAACAACACCATCGTTACTATTACTGATCGTCAGGGTAACGCATTGGGTTGGGCAACAGCCGGTGGTTCCGGTTTCCGTGGTTCTCGCAAATCCACTCCGTTCGCAGCTCAGGTTGCAGCAGAGCGTTGCGCAGAAGCCGTAAAAGAATACGGCATCAAGAATCTGGAAGTTATGGTTAAAGGTCCGGGTCCGGGTCGTGAATCTACTGTTCGCGCTCTGAACGCCGCTGGTTTCCGCATCACTAATATTACTGATGTGACTCCGATCCCTCATAACGGTTGTCGTCCGCCGAAAAAACGTCGCGTATAACGCTCGTTTTTTAGGTTAGTTGGAGATAGAAAATGGCAAGATATTTGGGTCCTAAGCTCAAGCTGAGCCGTCGTGAGGGCACCGACTTATTCCTTAAGTCTGGCGTTCGCGCGATCGATACCAAGTGTAAAATTGAACAAGCTCCTGGCCAGCACGGTGCGCGTAAACCGCGTCTGTCTGACTATGGTGTGCAGTTGCGTGAAAAGCAAAAAGTTCGCCGTATGTACGGTGTGCTGGAGCGTCAGTTCCGTAACTACTATAAAGAAGCAGCACGTCTGAAAGGCAACACAGGTGAAAACCTGCTGGCTCTGCTGGAAGGTCGTCTGGACAACGTTGTATACCGTATGGGCTTCGGCGCTACTCGTGCTGAATCACGTCAGCTGGTTAGCCACAAAGCAATCATGGTAAACGGTCGTGTTGTTAACATCGCTTCTTATCAGGTTAAAGCGAATGACGTTGTTAGCATTCGTGAGAAAGCGAAAAAGCAATCTCGCGTGAAGGCCGCTCTGGAGCTGGCTGAGCAGCGTGAAAAGCCAACCTGGCTGGAAGTTGATGCTGGCAAGATGGAAGGTACGTTCAAGCGTCAGCCAGAACGTTCTGATCTGTCTGCGGACATTAACGAACACCTGATCGTCGAGCTTTACTCCAAGTAAAGCTTAGTACCAAAGAGAGGACACAATGCAGGGTTCTGTGACAGAGTTTCTAAAACCGCGCCTGGTAGATATCGAGCAAGTGAGTTCGACGCACGCCAAGGTGACCCTTGAGCCTTTAGAGCGTGGCTTTGGCCATACTCTGGGTAACGCACTGCGCCGTATTCTGCTCTCATCGATGCCGGGTTGCGCGGTGACCGAGGTTGAGATTGATGGTGTACTTCATGAGTACAGCACCAAAGAAGGCGTTCAGGAAGATATCCTTGAAATCCTGCTCAACCTGAAAGGGCTGGCGGTGAGAGTTCAGGGTAAAGATGAAGTTATTCTTACTCTGAATAAATCTGGCATTGGCCCTGTGACTGCAGCCGACATCACCCACGACGGTGATGTTGAAATCGTCAAGCCGCAGCACGTGATCTGCCACCTGACCGATGAGAACGCAGCTATTAGCATGCGTATCAAAGTTCAGCGCGGTCGTGGTTATGTGCCGGCTTCTGCCCGAATTCATTCGGAAGAAGATGAGCGCCCAATCGGCCGTCTGCTGGTCGACGCATGCTACAGCCCTGTAGAGCGTATTGCCTACAATGTTGAAGCAGCGCGTGTAGAACAGCGTACCGACCTGGACAAGCTGGTCATCGAAATGGAAACCAACGGCACAATCGATCCTGAAGAGGCGATTCGTCGTGCGGCAACCATCCTGGCAGAACAACTGGAAGCTTTCGTTGACTTACGTGATGTTCGTCAGCCGGAAGTGAAAGAAGAGAAACCAGAATTCGATCCGATCCTGCTGCGCCCTGTTGACGATCTCGAATTGACTGTCCGCTCTGCTAACTGCCTCAAGGCAGAAGCTATCCACTATATCGGTGATCTGGTACAGCGTACCGAGGTTGAGTTGCTGAAAACGCCGAACCTGGGTAAAAAATCTCTTACCGAGATTAAAGACGTGCTGGCTTCACGTGGTCTGTCTCTGGGCATGCGCCTGGAAAACTGGCCACCGGCAAGCATTGCTGACGAGTAACCGGATCACAGGTTAAGGTTTTACTGAGAAGGATAAGGTCATGCGCCATCGTAAGAGTGGTCGTCAACTGAACCGCAACAGCAGCCATCGCCAGGCTATGTTCCGCAACATGGCAGGTTCACTGGTTCGTCATGAGATCATCAAGACGACCCTGCCTAAAGCGAAAGAGCTGCGTCGCGTAGTTGAGCCGCTGATTACTCTTGCCAAGACTGACAGCGTTGCTAATCGTCGTCTGGCATTCGCCCGTACTCGTGATAACGAGATCGTGGCAAAACTGTTTAACGAACTGGGCCCGCGTTTCGCGAGCCGTGCCGGTGGTTACACTCGCATTCTGAAGTGTGGCTTCCGTGCAGGCGACAACGCGCCGATGGCTTACATCGAGCTGGTTGATCGTTCAGAGAAAGCAGAAGCTGCTGCAGAGTAATCTGCAGTAACGTAAAAAAACCCGCTCCGGCGGGTTTTTTTATATCCGCGATAACCCCACTTCTCTACAATATCTGTATCAATTCTGTTCATCCTCTGGAGCGGGTAATGTGGCTGCTTGACCAGTGGGCAGAACGCCATATTCGTGATGCCCAAAAAAAAGGTGAATTCGACGATCTTCCGGGACGCGGTGAACCCCTTATGCTTGACGATGACTCGCATATTGCGCCTGAATTACGCGCGGGATACCGTTTACTAAAGAATGCAGGCTGTCTCCCTCCTGAGCTCGAACAGCGCAGAGAGGCTGTTGAACTTGTCGATCTGCTAAAAGGGATCCGTCAGGACGATCCGCGACATTCTGAACTTAGCCGCCGTCTCGCCGTGCTTGAACTTAAACTGCGTCAGGCAGGAATGAACACTGATTTTCTGCACGGTGAATACGGTGAATACGGTGAACGCTTGTTGCGGAAAATAAACGAGGAGTAGTTATGTACCGTATCGGTGAACTTGCGAAGCTCGCGAACGTCACACCGGATACCATCCGATATTACGAAAAGCAGCAGATGATCGATCATGAAGTTCGTACTGAAGGTGGTTTTCGACTTTATACCGATAACGATCTGCAGCGCCTGCGGTTTATTCGTTATGCGCGTCAGCTTGGTTTCACATTAGATTCGATCCGCGAGTTATTATCGATCCGCATCGATCCGGCACATCACACCTGTCAGGAGTCGAAAAGCATTGTGCAGGCCCGGTTGGATGAAGTTGAAGCACGCATTCAGGAATTGCAAACCATGCAGCGCTCTCTGCAAAGGCTGAATGATGCTTGTTGTGGCACGGCCCACAGCAGTATTTATTGTTCTATTCTGGAAGCCCTTGAACAGGGGGCCAGTGGGGAAACCGAGGACTGTTGATTTTTAGTCCAACCGGGTCTAGACTCCCGTCGACATAAACCATGCTCAGGAGAATTTATGAGCCGCTATCAGCACACGAAAGGACAGATTAAAGACAATGCCATTGAGGCACTACTTCATGACCCGCTATTCAGACAGCGCGTTGAGAAGAATAAAAAAGGGAAAGGAAGTTATCTGCGTAAAGACAAGCATGCAAAACGGGGTAACTGGGAGGCCAGTGGCAAACAAGCGAATCGCTTATTTACCACTGGCCTTCCTGCTTTAAGCTTCTGATTAAACGCGCTTGTTCTGCTCTTTTAACAGATCGCGAATCTCACTCAGCAGCACTTCTTCTTTTGTCGGTGCAGGCGCTGCTGCCGGCTCTTCTTTTTTACGGTTGAGTTTATTGATCAGCTTGATAGCCATAAAAATGGCAAACGCCACAATCACGAAATCAAATACGTTCTGAATAAATACACCGTAGTGCATCACGACTGCCGGCACATCGCCTTGTGCTTCACGCAGCGTGAAAGCGAACTGTTTGAAATCAATGCCCCCGATCAGCAACCCTAAAGGTGGCATGATAATGTCGGCTACTAATGATGAAACAATCTTGCCGAATGCTGCACCAATAATGACACCCACTGCCAAATCCACCACGTTTCCGCGCATCGCAAATTCGCGAAATTCTTTAATAAAACTCATTTTGTTCTCCTTGTGCCAGCTGACGACTATAAGTTTAACAAATGATTAGCTAATTGCCATTCGTGATAATTAAACGTTATGCAAAATAAAAGGCACAGAAATGAGATGGATAAAGAGCGGGTACCCATTGAGAGCACCCGACACATTAAAGGAAGAATGGGCTTGGCTGGAATAAACGTTCGACGTCGGTAATAAACTTTTTATCGGTAAGGAACATAATAACGTGATCGCCTTGCTCAATGCGCAAATTATCATTGGCAATCATGACATCATTCCCGCGCACGACAGCACCAATAATGGTGCCCGGTGGCAGCTTAATTTCGTCTATCGAACGGCCCACGACGCGTGATGTGGTTTCATCTCCGTGCGCTACGGCTTCAATGGCTTCCGCTACCCCGCGACGAAGCGATGACACACCAACAATATCCGCTTTACGCACATGGCTCAGTAACGCGGAAATTGTCGCCTGCTGCGGCGAAATGGCAATATCAATGACGCTGCCCTGAACCAGATCAACATAGGCCTTGCGCTGGATAAGCACCATGACCTTCTTTGCCCCCATACGTTTCGCGAGCATGGCGGACATTATATTCGCCTCGTCGTCGTTGGTGACGGCAATAAAAAGATCAACTTGATCAATATGCTCTTCAGCCAGCAACTCCTGATCTGATGCATCGCCATAAAATACGATCGTATTTTGCAGTTTTTCCGCCAGTTCAGCTGCTCGCTGCTGATCGCGTTCGATCAATTTTACGCTGTAATCTTTTTCCAGCCGGTGTGCCAGACCGGCACCAATATTGCCGCCGCCGACCAGCATAATGCGTTTATAGGGTTTTTCGAGACGCTGGAGTTCACTCATCACCGCACGAATATGCTGTGAAGCCGCAATAAAGAAGACTTCGTCCCCGGCTTCGACAATCGTAGAGCCCTGCGGGCGGATAGGTCTGTCGTGGCGGAAAATAGCCGCGACGCGCGTATCAATATGCGGCATATGCTCGCGCATGGTGGACAACGCGTTGCCAATCAACGGGCCGCCGTAATAGGCCTTAACGACGGCCAGGCTCACTTTACCTTCGGCAAAGTTCACCACCTGCAGGGCGCCCGGATATTCGATCAGACGATAGATATTGTCGATCACCAGCTGTTCTGGCGCGATAAGATGGTCAATAGGAACTGCTTCTGAATTAAACAGTTTCTCAGCATCGCGGACATAGTCCGGAGAGCGGATGCGCGCGATTCGGTTTGGCGTGTTAAAAAGCGAGTAGGCCACCTGACAGGCCACCATATTGGTTTCGTCAGAACTGGTCACCGCAACCAGCATGTCGGCATCGTCAGCGCCCGCCTCACGAAGGACGCGGGGGTGCGAACCATGACCCTGCACAACGCGCAGGTCAAATTTGTCCTGTAAAACACGCAGGCGATCGCCATTTGTATCCACTATGGTGATATCGTTGTTTTCGCCAACCAGATTTTCCGCCAGCGTTCCACCAACCTGTCCTGCGCCCAGAATGATAATCTTCATCTCTCGTGACCTGTTCTCAACATCACTCTTTGATTAGCTTAGCGTAAAAGAAGCCATCACCCTCTTCTGCACCCGGCAGATTCTGCTGACCCGGGCATTCAGGCGTTCCCGTATCGTGCAGCGCCGCGTCCGGGGTTCGTTTAAGGAAGGCCGCGATTTGCTGACTGTTTTCTTCCGGCAGTACTGAACAGGTTGCATAGACCAGCGTGCCGCCGGGTTTGAGATGCGGCCAGATGGCGTCGAGGATGTCGGATTGCAGCTGGGCAAGTTCGTTAATGTCACGATCGCGACGCAGCCACTTGATATCCGGATGACGACGAATCACGCCGGTTGCAGAGCAGGGGGCATCCAGCAAAATGCGATCGAATTGTGTTTCGCCACACCATTCTGCGGGTTTGCGTCCATCGCCTTGCTTAACCTGTGCCTTCATGCCCAGGCGCTTGAGGTTGTCGTAGACGCGTGAAAGACGCTGCTCATCAACGTCCACTGCCATCACGCTGGCCTGCGGAGCCACTTCAAGAATATGCGTCGTTTTGCCCCCTGGTGCGGCGCAGAGATCGAGGATCTGCTCACCGTTTTGGGGTTCAAGCCAGGTCATGCAACCCTGAGCAGAAGCATCCTGTACCGTTACCCAACCCTCTTCAAAGCCGGGTAATGCATGTACCGGTGCAGGCGATGCTAAGCGCACGGCATCAGGGTATGCGTCATGGGTAAAGCCGCTCATTCCAGCGTCTTCGAGTAATGCCAGCCATGCGTCACGGGTGTGGTGATTACGATTCACGCGTAACCACATTGGCGGACGCTGGTTGTTGGCATCGGCAATGTCCTGCCACTGCTGCGGATAAGCTTTTTTCAGGCGCTTCAACAGCCAGTCCGGATGCAGGAAGCGCGCTTCGTTTTGGGCAAATTCAGCCAGAAGCTCATCCTGCTGTCGCTGGAACTGACGCAATACGCCGTTGATCAGCCCTTTCAGCTGAGGACGTTTAATCGCAACGGCACCTTCCACCGTCTCTGCCAGCGCGGCATGAGGTGGGATGCGGGTATGAAGAAGCTGATAAAAACCCACCATAATTAAATAATGTACGGTGCGCTGCTTGCCCGTCATTGGGCGGGACATCAGCTTGTTAATCAACCACTCAAGCTGAGAGAGTGTGCGCAGGACGCCAAAGCAGAGCTCCTGAAGCAGGGCTTTATCTTTATCAGAGACTTTTTGCTGCAGAGGAGGCAGGACGTTGCTCAGTGACTGGCCCTGCTCGATAACCTGCTCGACGGCCTGGGCCGCCATGCTGCGTAGATTTTGTTTTTTCATAACCGTAAAAATAAAAATGCCCGGAAACACCGGGCCTTAAGAATAAATTTGCTCAGGCAAGGCGATTGCCAGGGATAAACCATTCGCGACGGGAATTTAGTAGATCCTGAGCACTCATGGCTTTCTTACCGGCCGGTTGGAGCGATTCAAGATTCAAAATCCCTTGCGCAGTCGCCACCTGGATGCCGTTCTTGCTGGCATCAATAATCGTACCGGGTTCCACCGTAGTCGCACCGCTAATGACGGAGGCTTTCCAGACTTTTACTGGCTGCCCATCAATTACCAACCAGCTCATCGGCCACGGATTAAAAGCGCGAATGCAACGTTCAAGCTGAGCGGCTGACAGGGACCAGTCGATCCGCGCTTCTTCTTTGCACAGCTTTTCGGCGTAGGTTACCAGCGCGTCGTCCTGAACTTCTGGTTTTACCGTATTGTCAGCAAGCTGCTGAAGCGTCTCGATGAGCCCTTGTGGGCCAAGGTCTGCCAGTTTGTCATACAGCGTGGCGCTGGTATCGTCTGACGTAATGGGGCAGGCCAGTTTATAGAGCATGTCGCCGGTGTCTAAACCTACGTCCATCTTCATGATGGTCACGCCCGTTTCGGCATCACCTGCCCACAGCGCGCGCTGGATAGGTGCAGCACCACGCCAGCGCGGGAGCAGAGACCCATGCACGTTGATGCAACCCAGACGCGGCATATCGAGCACGGCTTTTGGCAAAATTAAACCGTAAGCCACCACCACCATTACGTCGGCATTCAGGTCAGCAACCAGCTGCTGATTTTCCTGCGGGCGCAGCGATGCGGGCTGGAAAACAGGAAGCCCATGCTCTTCTGCCAGCACCTTGACCGGGCTCGGCATCAGTTTTTTGCCGCGACCAGCAGGACGGTCCGGTTGGGTAAAGACGCCAACAATCTGGTGACCAGACGATAACAGCGCGTCAAGATGACGCGCTGCAAAATCAGGGGTTCCCGCGAAGATAATACGTAGTGATTTAGACACGATTGGATTGGCCCCTATATTTCCATACACTTTTTATCACTTAACCCATTACTGGTTCGCCGCCGCAGATATTCCCGTGGCGAACGATACCCCAGTGCACTATGCGGATGCCATTCGTTGTAATGTTCGA
>NZ_JBIMQP010000026.1:0-28913 GCF_043945315.1 Enterobacter cloacae complex sp. 2024EL-00227 | reverse complement strand
GCTTCGGCTTCGCGGAGAATACTGATGATCTGTTCGTCGGAAAAACGCTTCTTCATGGGGATGTCCTCATGTGGCTTATGAAGACATTACTAACATCGGGGTGTACTAATCAACGGGGAGCAGGTCATACGCGCGGATGGAGGGAGTTTCCTCGATGTATCCGGGGTGGTTGCAATGACAGGTTCGACGATGACGTTAGCGCAGTTAAGAAGGCTACAGGCACCTATGTAAGCAAAAACTTCATCCCGTGTATTCAGAATGATATCTGCGAATAGTTTATCCCGTCCCCCCATGGCTCTCTCCATTTCACTCGCGAACTCCGGCAATGCGATGAATGGCTCAACGATAAACTGTGTGAGGTTTTTCTCTGGTAGTTGGCCAGCTGATTTAAGTTGTTCTGTGGCCAGAACAGAAGCTGGTAGTGACTGGAGCTTTGCTTCACTTAGCTTCTCAAGATGGTTATCGTATGGAACGAATGAGCCGCCCTGGCATAAAACCCACGATTTATCGCGGTCGTTAAAGTAGATAGAGAAAACTAATACACCACCCTGCGGAAAGCTTTCCAGCAGTCTATCCAGGTTAGGTACAGGGCAAAGATGTTTATGCTCATCTGAATAATCGATGCACAAGGCAATGCGTTTGGTTGAAAGTGTATTGGGGAAATCTTTGTATTCCTTTAATGGAGTATCTTTTACCCAGGGGATTTCAAAGGTTACTACCGGATATGGAAGTCGTGCTAAATCGAGATGTGTTTGGCTGAAACTTTCGACGTCTATAAAGTCAGCGCAGTTAGGTAATATAAATTTTGTGCTTTTTGAAATAAGGTCTATTACTTTCCGCATTACATACGCTGATAAGGGAAATATTCGCGAAACATTCCGTTCTGTTTCATTAAGAAACTTTATCGCTTCTTGGCTGTAATTAAGTAATTCAATGTTCCCATTCATAAACAATTCCATTTTACAGTTTAGGATAAGCTAATCGCGGTTTCATATGATGTCCAGTGAGCAGCTGGTACTAAATTACCAAATGATACTGTTACTGTCAGGACCACTAGTAGGTTTTTTGATATTAGATATGGCGGAAATGTCTGGTAATGGTGGCTTCGTTGGCCAGGTGCATGGAAAGGCTATGATTGGCTCAGCATGGGGGTAGCCTCCTTGCGGGTTCTACCCCCCATAAAAAGGGTTTTTCAAGGTATCGCCGTCAACCACTAAATCGGAACCCGGAGGGACCCCCGATTTACCAATTGACTGCATGAACGGCAACCTGGTGATAGTGCGTCACGCTATTTAATTAATGGCTGTGATGCGGCCATCAACAATGAGGTACTTAACAGCTGGCATCAGGCCCTTCTCTCCAACTTTCCCGATCGTCGTTTCAAGGTCATTCCCACACCACCACTGAAAGCGAATTTCGGTTCCTTCTCCGGCCGCGACGGATGATCCAGGTCCTGCGGTCACTGTTGAATCTGAACCAGTGATTACGTTGCAAAAAGCGCCAGTATCAATGCTGCTGTTGTCTCCTGCGATAACAACGCAGTTGTTTCTGCACTGTATGTAAGATTCAGCCCCTGCAGTTATGCTGCAGTTGTCAGCAATGAATACGGTGAGGTGGAAGCCGGCCTTGATGTGGATGTCATTGGAGAAGGTGAAGTTGCGGTGATCACCGCAGGTGATTTGTGTTTGCATAGGTTTCAGTCCCAAATATTAGTGCATTAAGCGCGCCAAAACTGGTTCCAAGCAGGATTGGTGGCGAACTGAACATGGTTTGGAACCCGGATGCACTACCGGCCGCTACAAGTAGCGCCACGCCCAGCCCGCCATTGCTGGGGACTGTACTATGCATCACGGGGTTCCAAGCCCGACCGTCGATTGTGCGACGGATTTACGACATTATAAGTTTACTGCTTTGAAATTCAAACAATGATCATCAGCAACGGCAACTTTGCTGAGTGCCAAAGCTTGAGAATCTTGAATCTTTGAAGCTAGGGTTAGCGCTACGTAAACAACAGCTGTGCATACAATAAATGACAGCAGGAAATGTCCATTTATCATCAAGGTCGTTGCAACCGCTATATAGGCCATCGCAGTGGCAATGCTCAGTGCAGTAACCTTTGCCAGTACACTGTTTCCATACTTAATGGAGGAGCCTATGATGCCAGCGATTAACACTAATCCTACGAGCGCCCCGATAATCGGTATGGCGCAAATCACAGATGTAATCATGAAAATGAGGCTTAGTTTTTTCGTGAAACCGGACTTGGTCAGATTTACGTCTGTTTCGTATAGTATTTCAGTGGAAATATTAAATACACGAACCATGCGACCGTTTGTATAAACAATTCTCACTGTATCGCCGAGAGATAGCCCTGATGTAATTTCATCATTTAGCTCAATGTATTCACACTTGTCACCCACTTTTAAGGTGACAGCATTACCTGTAATTCTTTCCACTACGCCAGTTTTTAAATTATTTTTCATTTTAACGGCCTCAGGGTATTTAACTACTTATAAAATAGCACATATCTTAAGAAGGGGCAATAAATACCCCTTTTAATGATTATTATTTTATACTGTTTTTTGGTGCGCCACCGTTAGAATTGCCTGAAGGATTTGATCGCGGTTGTCTACTCCCTGAATTAAGTCCACTTTCAGTTTTATTAGCCAGAACGTTAACTGAATGTGCAGCTTTGTCAGACATATCTCTGCCGAGACTTTGACTCATATGTCCTCCTACCCAGTTGATAACTTGATCAGGTACAACATTAATCAATGAGAAGGAAGAACCCACGAGAGCAATAGCTGTTCCACAATATAAAACTAAATATCCGATAAGAGTTGCTATTCCTGTTATTGAATCAAACTGAGCATTAGCCATTGCGGCGGGCATGAATTTGTTTAGTAACGTTCCGCCAATGATGACGATACCTCCGCCTAATAAAAACCCTCCAACCATTAATGTTGGTCTGAACATTAGATTCAAAATGAAAATGTAGCCGTGGGTAGTTTTTTGCCCCATGCCTTCTCCATTGCCTAGCAAATGGGCAAAGGCCCATAAAGCTGAAGCATAAATGGCCTCGCCTATTATGACGAAATAATTTACGCACGCTGCAAGCCATATTAAGAACGGCATCAGAGGAATGTAAATTGCTAATGTTATCCCGCATCCAATTAACATTATAAAGCTAAGGTTAATATAAACACCCAGAGACTCAGCTAACGACTCAATTGCTTTACCTACACCTGAGAATTTGTTAATAACATTTCCAAGAAGTGATTCGTTTGCTCCAGCCATAAATGCTTTGATTGCGGCGAAGCTCAGTATTCCTGCCTCTGAACTTGTTATGACGTAATCGCCAAGGTTTTTCATAGCAATGACTGGGTTCACTTGTCCGGAGTCATTTTGTGACAAATTGATCAGTTTGGTTGTAAGAGACTGACCTGCTGTATTAAATACGTATCCAAGAAAACTTGATGCGTCAGTAATGTTGTTAGCTTCGTATGATGATTTTGCTGTTAGAACTCCAGCACTTGAATTGTCAGTTACGGAGCGCTGTGCCTGATATGCGCTCATGACGAGTCGATACTCATCATCCACTGCAGGGCCTTGCCCCGTTGATGCACCAAATGCCGAGCCTTTAGCGGCTGCTGTATTCCCAATACGATTATTCGCAACGGCTAAAGTTTGATACCAGCTTCCTAACGACATCCATCCTTCAGTCTTGATGGTGTCCCCGACCTGGCTGGTGAGGTTTTTCAGTTGGCTATTAATATTTGATGACCTGATGGCCGCTGTTACCTTGTTCTCGTAAATCTGACTGGCGTTCTGGATGATAGCTTCCGCGTTTACCAGATTGGCGTTTTCGTTCTGCTGGCGGGCCAGCACACCGTCTACGAATTGTTGTGCGCCATCACGCAGAGCTCGTTGCATCTCATTAAGGCCGGTAGCGTGAGCTTCACGAATCGCATTAATGTCAACATCAGCTGAAATGCCAAGCTTTGCCAGTAATGACTGATCTTCTTCCACGGCGATAGTCGCTCCACCGCACGTATAGCTACGGGACTTGAGAATGAAACCATTGTCACCGGCCAAGCCAGACTGGTTGATATAGTCGCCTGCTGAAGAAAAGCCGCCAACAGAATTGAGGTTATCGAGGCTGGCATTGATGCCGAACATGCAGAGGTTCGCCTCAAAAAGAGAACGTGATAATTCGACAGTTGAAGGCGCTGCAGGTTGCAGTACAAACGACTGACCATTCATAAACGCATCTACTGTGAGGTCTGTGGCAATATTCGCTCCGCCCACACCAACTTTTGCCGCGGCGTAAAGCATTAGCAGTGCGCTCAGACTCCACCCATTAGGTAGTGGAGTTAAGAGTGAAAATGCCGCCAGGACGCGGATAGGCATCCATACTGATGCCTGGTCCTTATCCAGAAATACACCATCATGCGCTGTCTGGCTGGTCTTCCTCAGAATGATATAACCGCCCATGGCAGTGCCGACTATGAGGAGAGTAGAGCTGAAGACTTTGAGGACCTGAGAGACCAGGCTGTCCCCTCCGTCCTCGAGTATACCGTTCAAAGGGTCATTAACGATCTGGCCAAAAAGAGTCACCATTGCCTGCCGGCTAATGTCGGTACCGCGATCGGCAGCCGTTGTAAGATCATCTAGATTCTCCGCATGGCCAGCTATAGGTGCGCCCAGGGAAACAACAAGCAGAGCCGTCAGAAGAGTTCTGCTTATCTGTGATTTCAGGCGCGGATTAAGCGTATCGCGCACCCAGTTTGTTTCAGCCCGAAAATCAGCAAATCCCCCCTTCTCGCTTTTGCTTAAACGCCGGTTGTCAATTTGCCAGATACGGAACTGTGCCGGCACGGCAAACAACATCATAGATGCTGAGAAAATTAACATACCCATGCCAAATAGCATGGAAGTACGAATCAGGGTAAACGTGCCTCCCAGAAAAATTAAATATGCCAGCGCCAGGATCATTCGCTTCCGAATGACCAGCATCTGTCGCACTTCTGCGAGACTGTACTGTTGTCCACGGATGGCCGCATTTCTTTCAGCAAGCTGTACAGCCTCTTCAAACGACAGTTCTGCACTGTCTTCCTGTTGGTCCTCCGTCCGGGCCTGGCCTTTGCGCGCGGCAAGCTTTTGCCGTATGTCGGCATGGAGATCACCGATAACGGCGCGGCTGTCATCGTGAGTTCGCTGCAGTCGCTTTATGGTGTAGACAAGCGGAAGTAACGGTACCCAGATTGGAGAGGATACGGCTTTGCCAATAGTTTTCAATTTCATGATTACTCTCCACCCATGCGTGCACCGATCGCCTGATACTGCTTATCGAGTAACGGACCATATTCAGCCCGGACCTGTGAAGCGAGCTGCTGTCCGGCCACGACATTACCAGCCTGAATTTCATTACGCAGTTCCAGAAGCAGTGAATTCTGGAGGGCATTTACTCGGATGATTTCCCGCTGAAGATTTTCCCCGTCCATCTCCTGCAGGTCCTTTTGATATGCAGTATTTGCATATCTGCGACCCACTTCGAATTGAAGGAATTCGGCTTTCGACATTTTCCCCGTTGAACGGGCTACGTCTGACGCGGTTTCGTCGAAATAGGATTTCGCGCTTGGTGACTGAAGGGCTTCCTGCAGCAGCTCTTTCGTTTCATCAAGTGGCTGGCGTTCAGCAAGCATACGTTCCTGAGGGTCAGCCGCAGCGCTGATGGAAGCATTCATTTGGGTTGTGACGCCCAGGTACACTTTCCCGGCCGCACTGCTTGCTTCAGCTTTTGTCAGGTCTTTGCTTATCGAGCGGCGCGTCGAGTTCTGGATATACATCCGGGCAACGTCGGTCTGCTCCTGAGAAAAGGTAAGATCAGGTTTTTTCCCATCCTTACCTGCCCCTGTCATAAGAGAATCAACACGCTTGTCTGCACCGGGCATACTGGTATTTACTGCCGGGCAGGCATCAGAGCCGCCGTATGCCGCATAATCAATCGCGTCACAGTATTTAGCGTGAACGGCTGCAGAGCGAGAAGCGTCAGCTGTCGGGTTTACTGCTGGTTTATTTACGGCATTATTGATACTTGCGTTAGCCACCCCGCCCCCACCAGGGCGCAAAGAGCCCTTCGCTGCACTGCTGCCGGAAGATACAGAAGTGGCACCACCCGATGCGGATTCACTACAAATACTGCTGGAAACCTCCAGATCGTGCTTAGTTTTATTGATGCGCTCCTGACGGCTTTTTTCCGTCTGAAATTCCCGATCGGCTTTTGCTGCAGCTTCGACGGTCGTTGCCACTTTGCTGCCGTTCTGATTGATCGAAGAGCCAATTTGAGTCAGTAAAGTACCCATTTGCGTCTGAAACGAGCTAATCTGCAGTGCAATTGCATTGAAACCTGTTTTTACAACAGTAATCAGCGCCGCATCAGTAACGGGATAGACAGCCCACGCCCCGGCACTGACACCGCAGCCGATAACCAGAACCAGTAATTTTTTTCGAAAATTCATCTTATGCTCCCTCCCGGATTTCTTTTGATAACTCTTCGATCAGGTATCCTGCTACGGTCTGGTTTTCCTGATTAAGTCCTCGTTCCTTGATGCGTTCCTGGTAGCTCGCGGAGCTACCAGAAGGGAAACGTTTAACCAGATGCGATCGCGCAACGTCTGTACCAAAACGTTTGTAAAGCTCATCACGAATGATTGTGTCTTTCTGGCTGGTACTGAAGGCCCATAACTCCGTAGCGCTCGCGGTGTTATTCAGGATGTGGCAGACGTTGCCAAGCTGAGTCTTGAAGAAAGCAAGGAAGTTAGCGCCGTTCGGCCCGGGGCCGCGACATTCACGGCGCAAGCGAATGATTGTTTCAGGCGTGACCTTAAATTCTTCCTGAAGGATTTTTTCATCACTTGAACTGCCGCCACGCAGAACAAAGACATCAGTAGCTGCTTCGCGGATCAGTGGGTGATGGTCTTTGAGGTATTGTGATACCAGCTCGATGACAAGGCCCAATTTTCGCCCCTGGCGCCCATCAACAACAAACTGATTTGACGTGAAGGGATCGTCGCTAAAGTTGTGCGTTTCATCGGCGGCGATCATTCGTTTCTCAGCCCGGTTGGCCAGGATGCGCGCTTCATGATGCGCCTTATAACGGTCGGGGCAGTATGGCATGAATGTTTCGGTATCGAGGAAGAAGCTACGGGTACCGAGATGCCGCGCCAGCATATAGAAAAGGCCAGCATGTTCTTTTTTGGTAGCCAGCACCTTTCCGAGTTCCACAGACAGAATTCGGGTTTCAGGAGATATTTCAAAACGCGTGCGGCCAGCGAACATGGGGAAGGTTGTCGCTACGTCACGTAAATGACGTATTACATACTGCTGGATAGTTTCGCTGGTTTCATTGACTCTTAATTCCGGGTACAGGTTGCTGAGTTGCTCTGATGCCGCAATACTCGACAACATGGTGAACTCCGGTACAGCGAAGCGCTGGGCAGACGCTGCCAGTTGAGGATGGCCAGCGTCGAAAAGCATATCAACCACTTCCCACCAGGTGACCGTTTCCCACCAACGTTCATCTCGTTCGGATGTCTGACGGATCTCAGCAAGTGCCGTGTCCACTTTAAGATCCCGGCCAGTCTCGTAATGGAACTGAGATTCAGGATTTTCAGTAGCTTTGTACGCCATGTCGATGAGCTGGGAGACGAAGCCTTCGACCCCTTCAGGGATCTGCAAAGAAGTGACGCCCTCTTCATTTGTTTTCCGCTGCGCGCAAAGACGCTTAATAAAGTTATTTATGAATTCCCTTTCGTGAGCCAGGGGCTGACGAAGCCCGAGCTGTGTGTCGAAAATATTGGTGCAGTATTCACGACTGTTTTCGAGCTCAATAGCCATCACTTCATTTTTGCGATGCTCGGGTAGTTCGTCTTTTATGAGATAGATCGTGCCAAACGAACTTTTACCAACATCAAGCATCAACATTAGAGGCAGGCTGGAGTAGCCCGGGGCGACTGCGAATGCGAAGTTTGTCACGTTCATCTTCAGGGATTTACCTGAACCTGGCGTGCCTGATGAGATTCGAATCCAAGTGTCCTGCAGATCGGAATAGGAATGGAGTGGAATGATTTTCCCGTCCGGAGTACACATCGGAAGCCAGCCGTTAATGAATGGTGAGGCTGGCCGGGCAAGTGGCAGCATTTCAGCTGCTTCCCTCAGTGGCGGTGTCATTACTGTGGAGGGATTTCCTTTAGAAAAACCGGGTACTGTGGCAGTCCAGTAAGCTACCGGATCGCCGGTTGCGCCGGACATTGAACAAACCCCCCATCCCTGGATAGCCGAATCCAGCGTGCTGACACGACGTTTTAAGGTATCTGTATCCCGAGCCCAGGTGGAAACATTAAACTGCATGGCCATAACCGGGTCATGCTCATCTGTCTCTTTCAGATAATCGAGAGCCTGTTTAACCTTCTTTGGCTGGCCAAAGAAGCCAACAAGCTGAGTGGTGAAATCTCTGAGTTTGCAGCTATCAAGGCCGCGAGGAGACAGGTGGAACGTACAGCGAAATGGCATTGTGCGGTCCATGTTCTGCAGGAGTTCGCTGAACTGGCGAATTTCCTGAGGCGCCAGCTCCATATGCATATTCGCGTGCGCGAATTCGCCCGTGTCGATATACGGGGTACCCTCGATAATGGTCGGGTTCGATACGCATATTTGCCATTTCAGCTTGGTCGGAATGAAATCATCAATGTGCTTCAGACGGCCACGTGGTGTAGGGCCGTCAGTAATAAGTTTGGGAACCCAGTTCTGTGAGGTGCGCTCTCGTTCAAGCATTATGCGAACGCCTCTGGCCGCCTCATGAACATCGAGTCGGCGCAGCATAATACCGGAGGTTCCGCTCTTATCGCACAGCCTGAAATTATCAATTACACGATCCACGTTTGTGATGTGCAATGTGCGCAGCGATTCGTAGATAGTGTCGAGATCCTGGCCATATTGAGGAATTTGATTGGATTTGAGCGCCTTACGTTTGCGGGCTTTCTCCCCCATCTCTTCCTTCATCGTCTCCTTGGCAAGTGCAAGAAGACCGGTTTTCATCACAAGGAAATTTTGTTCGAAATGGCAGCGGCTTGCATTTTTGGAGATGCGCGAACGGATGATATCCTCAACCTTAAGACCCATTCTGCGACTGGCCATAATTTGCGGAGCAACGATACGCGCAAGTTCGTCATAAGCGCGGTCGGGGTCTTCCTCATAGGAAATCCAGAAATCGATACCATATTTATTGCATAAGGGGCGAAGACTCATGCAAAGCTCATTGAGCATTTCAGCAAAATGGTCCTTCCCTACAATCTGGAAAACACCCTGCAGGTCGAAAAAGGTAATAAGCTCACCTTGTTCGGTCGTGAAAATGTAGGGCTTTTCCAGCGAAGTGTCGTTATCGAGATCCCGTTTTGTAAGCGGAACGACAGAATCCCAGCCTGAATATTCCGGAAGGGGTTTGTTAAAAGTCGATGAAGCTACTGAGGCTAAAAATCGGGTGAACCCGTCCATTTTATTTTCTCCAGAAGAGGAATTTGTTGATAAAGTTTTGCTTTTTAAAAGTCAGAAGGGACGGGTTGAATACCAGAAAGAGGTTTCTGTTAACTTCTGTCACCTGCTCAATCTGATCTGGAGTCATACTTTTAAGTGCGCGATAAACTGCTGCCGGACTTGCGCTCTCATAATGTTCCCTGACGATGGCCTGGTGGGATAAAAGCCATTTCATCAGAGCTTGAGCCGCTTTTACTTTTTCCGTATCACTGCTACGCAATTCTTCAAAAATGCCGAACTGCAGATTGCACAGGTTCTTCTGCAGGTGGTTGGGTAGAAAAATGAAGGTGGCTTCATTTGTGATGTGACTAAATAAGCGCCACTTTTCAAAAGGAGAATCCGTTGTGGCAAACTCCCTGAATAATTCGTCAGCTGTCAGTCGTTTGGCCATGTCAAAAATTCCAGGCCCAGGGTTGCCCCTGAGCCATGTAATGTTAAATATTGGACTGGATTTCTACGCCGAGTGAATCAGCCGTTGTTTGTACCCAGAATGTACCGCCACCAAGAATGATCGCAGCAAGGAACAAAATAATAATCTGAATAACTTTAACTTGTTGATCGCCATCCGCTTTCGCCTTAAGTTTGAAGCCTGCAACGACGATACAAACTACGGCTGCAACATAACCCAGAACGATCGCTAAATCCTTGCCGCTCGACAGGACCTCCTTAGCTTTGTTCATGATGTCCTGTAAAGTTGCAGCACTTGCCGGGGCACAAAAAAGTAAATAAGAACTCAGCATCAGAACTGCATACTTCATAATCATTTTGAATTTTGAAATTGAAAGTTTACGCATGAAATATTCCTTGTGTATTTATCAGATGCTGTTGGCAAAAGCCGATAACAGCTGTGCTATTTGAACTAAAAAACCGCCACTAATAATATGAATAATGGCCTGCATCGACAGATCGCCGCTTTTACCTTCGCCGCTGGCTTTTTGTTTCAGCAGGTAAAGTCCCTTCATACCGAAAAGACCGCCCATCATAGAAACAAAGGTAAGAGCAGCATTAATTACACCTGCGAATTTACCTAAGTTGCCCCCTTCATCTACATAAGAAAGCACCCCGAAACTAACATCTCCGAGCCCGGCACTATTGCTGAATGCGCCAATCCAGCTGCCATAGTTTGCGATAAATGCTGCAATGGCCAGTACGCCAAATATCTCCCCTGGAGTCACCGCTGGAGCACCTGGTGCTGTGCCTCGTTTCATTTTCAAACCGAGGGAGATAATCCATACCGTTCCCATTGCTCCGCCAATGGCCCAGAGGAGTGACCAGAAAGGAACCGTGATATTGTTTATAAGATTTATAAACGCAACCGACATATCTTCCATTATTCAATCACCCCTTTGGCCGTAATGACCTTCCTGAGAACGGGATCTATTTCAATTACGACCGCATTGTTGACTTTATCTCCTTTTTTAACTGAATAGACCGTGTTCCCTTTCTTCACAAAAGCGTATCCATCATAAACAGAGACAAGAGAGACACCTTTAAGTACCGGCAGGACCGCATATTCCGGTTTATTAGTCGAAGTTCGCCCGTTATTTTTGTTCTGATTATCCTGAAGTTGCTTGTAATCAGCCTGTAACTGTACGTATGCACTCGCCAGAGCTTTATACTTCTCATCCCTGATGGCCGTGTTTTGCTGGGCAGCTTTAAGCTGCGCCTTGAGTTGCGCTACGTCCTCAGCATCTTCTTCAAGAGACTCGTGCTCTACCGGTTTTGCTGGAACGGAAGCAGCCGGAACGGTTCCAGCAGCATTGATATTGGTTTCGTTAGAAACTTGATGCGTCTGCTGTTGTCCGGCTGATTCTGAACTGTCAGCTGTTACCGCTGCCCAGATAAACAGAATAATGAAAAGCAGCACCACACCACCAAAACCGTAGATAAGGTAACGGACAAGATTGTTCCCCTTTTTCGGGTTCTTGGCTGGTCTGGTAGCCACCATTTCTTCAGGAACTACCGGATCAGTTTCCGGGATGTCTTCAGTCATAAATGCTTCAGTGAAATCATTGGTATCATCGAGACCGTTGTTTGCTTTCATTACAAATAATACCTATTAAATGATAATTTTGGGATAAATTTTTTTAATTGATTTGCACTGAACCAGTTCCGAAAACAGGTCCATTTTCTGAAGCCGGATTTGGCGACAGCATGTTGCTCTGCTGCAGTACCTGCCGCTGGCTGTCCATCTGCTGTTGTGCTGCAGGCTGTTGTGGAACCGAAGGGACGGATGGTTTGCTTTTATCCACTGCGTCAGAGCTCATAACCGGAGACAGGAACATAATTCCGAAAGTCGACTCATCCCGTGTCGCCTGTACAGGCGGTACTCTCGCGTTATCCGCTTCAAGTACTTTTGCCGTTTGTTCAGCAAGACCACCGATGAAAGTCCCTCTTACCTGATCGGCATCAACCTTGCCGGAGCTGTCTGTTACTACCGTGCCATTACTGACATAGGTTGTACTGTTTGACTGGTTCTCATACAGACTCCCGACTTTTTGAGTCGCTCTGGCCAGCGCCGGCACAAGAATGCGGCGAATGTAGTTGTTATTGATCTCTGCGGATAGCATTGAGCGGCCAGTATCAAGATCTACTGGCTTAGCCTGAACTTTGTAGGTTTCACCCTTGTAGGTCATGAGTGAGAACGTCATATCAATGTCTTCACCTACTAACTTGTACCCGCCGGCGAAGATCGTCGCATTGGCCAGTTCCTGGCAAATGAGCGTGGCCCGCACTGCTGAGTTGGTGTTGGTATCAAGCTTGACCAGGGATTTTGCCGGACAGATTTTAAGGGCTTCATAGAGACGGTAAGGTGCGATCGTGGGCGCCACAACGGGGGCTGCCGCGTTCAGTGATGCGTTAGTCGTTACTGTTGGCATGATGCGTTGCGCATATTCAGGTGGAGTTCTGACTGGTGCATCAGACGGTTCAGAGTATGACCACGAGGTAGAAAGCTGCGCCAGAAGCTCCTGTGCTTCCTGACGAGCAATATTGGCAGGTTTCATTCCAGTTGCTACCTGAGAGGTTTCTGGCTCTTTGAACACGGTTTGCTTAACCGGAGCACTGGCTCTTTGCTGGGCTGGCGTATCAATTTTTATGTCGTAGTACGCGGGTATGGATATCCAGCTTGAACCGCTTTTCGTCGCCTCCTCAGCTTTCCTGGAGTTGAAGGTTTCTATTTGCTTGGTATAAGCCTTGTTCTCGCCGGTAGAGATATCCTGGCGGCTTGTGATTCTTGCCATCTGGGATTTTGATTCTTCAGAGGGCTTAGAGCTAACAGAAACAATCCACATAATGGCAATTGCAAAGAGGATGAAGGCAAAAAAACCACCGGCGATATAAGCGTTCCGGGATTTATCACCACCCACTATGGATTTAATCATTTTCGATTTGGCCATGATCTATAACTCCACTTTGACCGTGATAGTGCTGCCCTGCTCCATCATCGTGATGAATGGAGAGATCTCCATTTCATAGACGTGAGTACCATCTGCAGAGGAAAGCGTCTTGGAAAACTGGGTGCGAGACTCAAGTACAGAACGGACATACAGCTTGTCAGCTCGGCGCCATACTGAGACTCGTTTGTTGTCTGTTTTAAGCTTGCTGGCGTCTTTTGGTGGTATACCATCCAGCAGTGACTGCAGCTCAGGATCGGAGAGCGCGATTTTGTTTACTGTGGTGATTGTATTAACTGGTGCAAGGGGACCGCGACGCGGGATTCGAATGTTAACCCTGCTGTCATATTTATACACTTTGTCAGCTGATGAGGGTTCTGCGTTTGCCAGCACTAAAGCAACAGGTACTGGTAAATCTTTCAGTATCACACCGACATCACCATTACCGTATGTGACCAGGGGCTGAATTGTTACAAAAGGCTTATCTTCAAAGCCACTGACATAGAATCGTTTTGCACCGCTGTGGTTTATTGGCGGATACTCAAGTGGCCATGGAGCGCCGGTGATATCTTCAAACACAATATAAGTCGGCCGCCCAGGAGCGACACGAACTACAGGTGTCGCATCCCCCGGAGAAAGACTGATCGTTTGAGAGGTTATCTGAGGGACTGCATTTATCACAGGAGTGTTCAGACTGGCGCTCATCTCATCCCTTGCGGACAACGCTTCCTGAATATCCTCCGGGGACAGATTCCCCGGGCGAATACCTTCCATCAAGGCCTGCTTGGTTGACATCATCTCCTGCTGATTACCGCTACGACCCGAACGTGAGTTCGTGCCTCCTGTCGATTGAGAATCAGCCTGTGTAGGCTCGAAAGACGTCTGATCCGGGAAACGCCGCGAAGATGCGGCGTTATCAGGTGCGGTATTGTTCAAAGTGGCACGCATTTGTGCCTGGTCACCGGTACCCTTTTCTACCCCAGGACCATCAGGAAAAGGGACCGCTGAATCGGTAGGGTCCACTGAAGCCACGATTGACACATTGCCAGATGACGAAACAGCCGCATTCAATGGCTGACAAATGAGTCCCAGTAGCGTGGCCACGAATGCTATCTTGTAATTCATTATTACCACCCTTGGTTACTTAGCTCAGTTAACGGCCGAATCTTTAACAGGCCGGGTAATTCCCTGTGAAATAGCCACACCTGCTGGGTTTACTTTTGGTTCGACTGCTTTAACGGTTGTCTGCAGCGTGAAATTCATAGGCCTTGTAACTGAGCTTTGACCAACGAATCTGATCGTGATGGGGTATTCAAGTTTCCAGTAGGCCACTTTTGATTTGCTGATGCCTTTAGCTGTAATAACTGCGGGGCCGAATTCAGTCCGAATATTAACTCGGTACTTCTTCATGATGTCGAAAATTCCTGCCTCCTTCATCGCCTGAAGAATATTCGCCAGCCCTTCATCAACGAAGCCAGAACGTCCTCTTTCAATATCCTGTTTATACGTATCGAAGTTGAGATTCATAATCAGATAGAGAGAGTCACGCGCTACTAGTTTTACGCCGTCGTCGGTGATGATTGGGCGATCCAGAGCAACAAGTGGTGTAATTCCACCTTCTGGATTTGTAGCAAAATACTCACGTTTCTGCGTAAGGATTACCATGAACATGATCGCAACCAGTACGACCAGACCGAGATTTGTCACGGTATTTATCAACGATGCCTTGGATAAACGACGACATGAGAGAACGGACTCGCGTGCCTCATCAAGAAGCCTCTGAATATCTGAGATTTCTTCCGCTGTTCTCGTTAATTGATGCTGTTCAGTGGGGCTTTTTTTCGAATTTTGTGAATCATCCATTTGGGATATCTCGCGGCCGCAAAAGTTACATGTAGTGCGTATTATATGTAATTATCGCGAAAAAGGAACCCTGGTATTTTCTATCAATAAATTTCTTTGAATCTATATCTGACGCCCCGTATCGGGTTGTCCAACACCTCCCCTGCTCTGTATTTCATGCAGAGCAAGGTATGTGTTTCAGGGGGGGGATGGTTCTTCTGGTGCTGTTTCCAGCGGCTACATGATGCGCTTGTTGTGCATTTCCCGAAAGGAAATTTTGATCTCTAAGTGCAATTTTGGGGGGGATGGAGGGAATGCTTAAAAATGTTCGGGATCCTGTACCACATTTCATGCTATATGTACTGCGTGAAATTTTAGACCTTTTTAGCGGACCCTGTCCCTTTTCCGGTCTTAATACGATCAAAATTATGCTTTCTGGCGTAGTCGTTGATGGCAGTAATCAGTACTTCATGCTCGGTCAGTGACAGTGACTCAGCCAGCGCTTTTGCTCTTTCACTCAGGTGTGAACTGAGCCAGAAGCTGACTTTTGGTGGGTTGTTTTTTCTGCCGACGAGAATGAAGTCCTCTTTAGCCGGAGGAGCAGCCAGAAATTGTTCAACGGCTTGATCGTAGATTTCACCCACCGGGATATTCAGAGAGCGGGCCATTAGTTTGGCCGCGATATGATATTTACCTGGAATTATTGCACGGCGAAGTATCCGGTTGTTACGGAGTGAAGCGAGTTGATTTTTGGCTACCGAACTGTTCATTTTGCGCTCATTTTCTACCAGATCGAAAAGATCGGGAATTTGCTAAAAATACCTTGCGATACGGGCATTGTATACTGATAATAAATGATTAGTAAATGTCGCAAAGGAAGGTAAAATCATGCAGTTAAAGGTTTTTACTGAACTGGCGATCTCAGGTGGCGTTTCTGGCGTAATTATCTCAACGGATCGATCCGATGAGAGAAAGCGAAAGGTTGTGGATGTTGTGACTGTCTTCAATCAGACGGTCAGGCTTTCAACGGCGAACAAGATGCCCCGCTATTTCAGAAATACAGCTCATGCGCTGGAAACATTGTCCTCGCAAACCGGAGAACTCAAGAAAGTAAAAGTTAAGATAATCGACGAAGATGAAGTCCAGGGCTGAAAAGACAAAGGACTTTGTGCTGGTAACACAAAGTCCCTGTATTTAAGTCTTGTACAACTAGTTTGTCGAGCCGATTCGAGAGGAAGTAAGATAGACGCGTGGTAGGCGCTGGTAACGTCCGCTACAAATCAACAACAACAATGCTCTGGTAGGCACGTGTTGTCATCTTACTTCCTCTTTTGAAGGCTCGCAAGTTTTCTGCGCACCTTAAAAAGGATTTATGATGATTTTTTCGTCTAAAACGTGCTGTACGGTCTGCCCGCCTCTGGCGACTATCATTTTATGCGTACTGGATGTAACGCCATGAGCGTTCAGCCAGCTGCGTGGTCCCGCTCCTCTTCAGCTCGACGGTTGCTGAGCGAAGCGCCGTTCCTGCCGAGATGCAGTGACAACAAAACGGCCGCTATTGTCCGACCGGTGGCGTATGCCATTCGCTATCCCTATATGCAGGTTAACCGCAGTGGAATGGTGTCCTGGTTGATATTCGATCTGGACCATTCGAATGCGAACATCTGGGACGATCAGGGACTGCCGGCACCAAACTTCATCGTCAGAAACCGTGAAAACGGTCATGCTCACCTCTACTACGCAATAATCCCAGTCTGCACAACAGAGAATGCACGCAGCCGTCCCCTGCAGTACATGAAAGCCATCTATCGTGCTATGGCCATAAAGCTCGATGCAGACGTCGCCTATTCCGGGCCTGTGGCCAAGACACCTTTCCACCCCTGGTGGGACACTACTGAGATTCATGATCGCGAGTTCGAGCTGGGTGAACTTGCTGACTATGTTGAATTACCCCAGAGGAGCTGGAGCAAGGGCCCGGACCTCGACAGCGTGGCACATTCCCGTCACTGCACCTTGTTTGAAGAGCTGCGTTATTACGCCTACTCAATTGTGGCCAGAATGCGTGAATCCTCGAGCTATCAGCGCTTCCAGCAGGAGGTCGCAGCCTATGCGCATAACCATAACAATTTCCGCGCCAGGGGCTTCAGTGCCAACCTTTCCCTTTCACAGGTCAATGCCACTGTAAAAAGCGTGTCACGGTGGACGTGGGATTTCTACACCGGTAATTCACGATGCCATCGTGGTGCGATGGGGCTGGATAAATCACTCCCCATTGAGGAAAGACAAAGACTGTCAGCAACCAGGACGCATGAGAAACGTCGCAGTAGTACGGAAGGAAAGATTCGCCTGGCCGTGGCCAGACTGACGGAACTTGGTACTTCAATCACCCTGACTGCAATCGCAGCGGCTACTTCACTCAGCCGTCAGACGGTCGCGCGATATCAGCATGTCATATCCATGAAGTTGGCCAGCAAACGGGATGTCATTCCTCTTCGGGAGGCTGTTGCCGGGCATGACCAGAACGTTAATTATGGTGTACATCAGATAACTGCCCCCAGCTTTTGTTTAGTATCCGTAACTGCCAAAGGTATAGATCCTGGTCTTGAGGGAGGTGATTCTGGGCAATCCAGCCAGATTAGGGTGCGTTCTGAAAGATGTGCAGATGATGACAGTAGTTGATCTGTTAATTGTTAATCCGAGATAGCATAAATTCCATACAATACGTATAGTGTGATAACACTCCACAGCCTGTAAGGCATTACTTATGTCTACTCCTGTAACACCGGCAGATTACTTTCAGCCTGTTCTTGCTTCTGCACGTTTGCAAAATGAGCTTAGTGACGAATTAACTGCTTCAGATCTCCGGCGCAAAGTAGCAGAGAATCTTCGAATTAATTTCCTTCGTATTTTTCAGCCGAACACCGCGACTGACATCCCGGAGCCGGCATCTATAACAACGTCTCCCGATAATGTTGAAAGGGTCAATTCTCTTTTATCTCAGCTTCATGATAGATATGCAGATTTACTTAATAAGCCTCACGTCTTTAATTATTACCTCGAGGATGATGATCTGGCGGTAGCGGATAAATTCAGAAGCGGAGAGGCACTGCGATTTCTAACGGAAACACTTACACCGTATCTCGCGGATCTCGCAGAACGAGGTATCTGTACTGAGGACGTGCTTCAGGAGAAGTACAACGAGTTTTTGGGGATCTCTCCGGCAACCGGTACCATCGCAGCGGAAGAATTCTGGGACTCACCTGTCGTTATGTTTTATACCAGCCATATGGCATATAAAGATGCCGCGGAAAGAATGCGTATGGAGAACGAAGACACACCCGTTTCATGGTTTGAAGAACAACTAAATAGTGAGGATAATCAGTTGGATATGATAAAAGAACCTGATAGTTCAAATCTTCAAAAACCTTCAGTTTGACACCAGATGTTCTCCTGGCCAGACTGGTCAGGAGAATTTATGGACTCCAAAATTTTCGTATACGAAATTCTTCGACTTGCCATGGCCATCATCATCATCTTCGGAAAGTTCGGAAGCCCAATAAAAAAATAGAAAAGCCGGGCAACCCATCAACAAACCACCCCCGTGGAAAGGTCTTTGAGCAGCACCGGCATGTTGGCAGTATAACGGATAATACAGCTGATGCTGAATCTAAAATTAAAAAATTCAGATTACTGCAATGTGCTAAAAGTCATTTGGTCTGTCAGTTTACAGATGATATCTATCATTTGAACCAAATCAATGGACCTTAAAAACCACTTTTATATGGCGTTATACTCTGCAAATCCTGTTTAAATTTCCATTTTCACGAATAATCTGTAGTGCAGAATATTTCTCTGATTTTGGATAATGAGAGTAAGCAGAGGAATCCATAATTACAAACGGAGTAATCTTGTACAGATAATTGGCCATCGACAGACCCGGTACATTTAGATAATCCCTGTATTCGGTATTAATGACTGGTAATGATGTTGAAGGTTTTAACGTATGAGATAGCCGATTCGTACAGGATTTAAGGTGTAACCAGAATTACGACTTAATCTTTTTTTCACCACGACATAAAATACACTTTTCACTTTCTTTTGTGATTTACCACCAACTGGCTGGACGATAGAAATCGGGGGAATTTTTCGTATACGAAAAAGATGAACTTCCCTCTAACTTATAAGCCACTACTTTAATGGCCGTCTACCCTGCTCTGGATTCGGATGTAAAACTTTTCGTATACGAAAAACGCAGACGAGCCCCCTGCTTAACCTGGCGGTATGACCTCGGAAGAGTCTTGGGCGAACGAGAATATTGCGCCTAATAAATTTTCGTAGACGAAAAAAAACGTATCGCGCATTAAAAGATTAACTGAAAACTGCTCCCCCCCCTTTTTCTCCCTTGCTTATATGCCTCAAAATTTTCGTGTACGAAAAGTCATGTTCTGCCCGCCTCCCTTCCCTTCAAAAATCAACTCACTGCCTCATGTCAAATGGATAAGGCCCTGCAAATTTTCGTGTACGAAAATTCCTGGTGTTAACGGCGTGGCCTGGCCGAATGATATCGGAAGTAACTCAGATTTGCGGACAGATACCAGGCTATACATATTTCTCTAACATAGAATGATGTAGCATAGCTGAAGGAGAGCGGTAACCTGATCGCCCTCCTCTCCTCACCTGTTTATGCACCTCAAAGTTTTCGTACACGAAAATTCAGGTTCTGCACGCCTCCCTTCCCTTCATAAAATCACGTGACTGGTTCATATCAGATGAATAAGTTTCAGCAAAATTTTCGTATACGAAAAATCATCACGAGCATAGCTCAATCTGGTCGAATGAATTGGCAGCTCCTTCGATAGCCGGGCTGAATGAAGACTATGCTATGTTCACTGCCGGAGAATGGTGTAGTACCGCCGGAAGTGAACGGTGACCAGATTGCCCCTTCTCAGCTTTCTTCCATTGAACACTGGAATTTCGTGTACGAAAATCCAGGTTCAGGTAGTTTTTACTTGTCGTTACAACTGTCTTACTGGTTCGGAGTAGGGACGTCGGCAGAAGATAAGTTTGTGTACGATAAAACGGTGAAGCCCTTCCCGTTACTTATGGGAAGGCATCGGGAGAATAGCGAGATATTTTCGTCTACGAAAATCAGTAAGACATAATTCCATCCGGTCCGGATGATGCTAAAACGTCCGTGAGCCTGGGGTAAAAAAAGGACCAAACCGCAAAGTTTTCGTATACGAAAAATTGCTCAGGGTATCAGGGCGCCAGGTGCATTCATAACGTCATTTTTCGTCTTGAGGTATGCCGCTGCCTTGTAAATACCGGCAACTTAAAACCAGGTGTACGGGACATTATCGTTCAAACGCGTATCAGGAAACGACAATACAAAAAATTTTCGTATACGAAAAAGTACAAAGGATAACACAGAGCCAGCCCGGCGCATGAGTACCGGCTACGGACAACATCAGGCTAGATATAATCCAGAACCGGCCAGGGTATATGAGTTTGAAACAAGGCAGAGTGCGGCAGCGGACCAAAAATTTCGTATACGAAAATTTTGATCGCAGCTACCCGGAAAGAAGTGAGGTGTCCGGACTGCCAAGACGTAATGCCTCAACGGCCGTCTGACTGTCGAAACTGAAGGTGATGTGATTGCCGGCTGCAATGTCGAGAGTGAAGATACGGGTATATACCTGTGTACTCTCAGCGCACTTGTGACCCATCAGTTCCTGCAGCTCACGCTGATGCACGCGGTTATAGAGCAGGTGTACAGCAAAGCTGTGACGTAGCGTTTTCGGGTTAATGACCGGAAGCGTAAAGGTGACGCCATCCTGAGCTGCGCGGTCAACGGCACGCTTCAGCCACCGGCCAACCGTATCATGCGACTCCGGCCAGAGTGGCGCAGATTTTGCAGTAGGGAAGGTGGCAAAGAACTGGCGCATGAGTTTCGCATACGACGGATCGAACAACGGCACGGAGCGTTTAACAGCTTCATCCTTCGAAGGCCTGCCGCGGCCGCGGCTTCTCTGCTTCAGCGTTCTGAGGGTAACGAAAGGCTGAACTGCATTCATGTCAAAATCCTGGCGGGAGAGGGCGAGACCCTCGTTTGGCCTGGCGCCGGTGTTCCAGAGCGTGGAGAAATACGCCAGCTGCCGGAGATCTTCCATATACCAGAGGAGGGCAGAGACTTCCGGCGCGAGAAGATACATCGGGCCCGCGCCGCTGGCGATCACCATCCTGCGAAGGGTGATTGCCCGGTTCCAGTCTGTCTGATGCCAGAGTGACGCGTTGTTCTGGTCCCCGATCACCACATGGCCTGAAAAATCGCGCAGCGCGCTACGTGAATTCTGCTGAGTCATAGCCCTGAATTTTCCTCAGAATTTAAAATCCGCACGCACCAAAATTTTCGTATACGAAATTTGTTTGCAGGCTCAGCACGGATAACTGTGTCTCTGTACAGTATTGTGCATCATCATTCTGGCCGCTGCACGGAAAATAAATACCTGACAGAAGATCCTCTTTGCGTAACTTTCTGGAAAAATACGAATTTTAACGCATAAAAAAGATCCTGAGATCCGGACTAATTCGGGTATGCGCGGCAGCGGCCCACCTTATGTTGTGGTCAGAGGTAAGGGCTGGGGGCATATCCAGGAAATTCAGGAAAAAAAAGGGCAGGGGAGGGCGTGCGGATCTATAACACTTTTGACGCAGAACAAGTAAAGAAAGAAGGCGTGGTGGGGAAAAGGCAAATATCACTGTACCAGCTAATATTTGCCTTTCATGTTAAGGGTTTCAGGTTCCTTCAGGAACAAAATCACCTCCGGAACTGCGTTCTGTACTGCTGGCTGCACATTCAGTAATAACTGCCTGTGCCGTTTTCTTCCGGAGAACTTTTTTCTTCAGCTGGGGCACTGCCTCACATAACGCCTTGATATGGTGAGGTTCAAGCTCCATACCTTCTTTTTTGAAGGTATCGCTGATTTTCTTGTTCCCTGCTTTACCCTGCTTCATCTCCTGAATGCGGGCGATGTTGCCGGTGAGCGTGTTGTTATCAAAAAATCCCATTTTTTACCTCTTATCAAAGGGTTAGCCGGTCTTGGATGCAATGTGTGACGCGTTGGCCAGAGTCTGACGCAGCAGCTCTTCCACTCCCCCGACAGCCTTCAGGCGTTTCTCGCGTGCGGCGCCACCAGAAATTTGTGTGCCGTCGGCCAGTGTGAGCGGCGAACACCACGGATCACGTTTAGCAGTTACCTGCTTTGGTTGAAATTTAACTACTTTACCCATCTGGGAATTCCTCTAACGGAGTGAGATTTAACATACATGTGAACCTGGGGTTCGTCATCAGTATTGGGCGAAAGGATTGCTTTGTCCATCCTGTGGATTTAAACAGCCCGTTATTGGCGTGTGGATAAAAAAATGAAAAAAAACTCGAAACTGACTGTGATGGTGGGAATTAGTGGCATTCCAGGCGCTAAAAATGGCATATTTTAAGTGCCTTTGAGACGGCGGTGGGTTTGTGTGGGACAAAATAAGGAAATTTGATTGTTTTAGCCTATCGGTTGGCAAGATTTGATTAAAACAAACATCCAAATATTTGTGACTTATGAGAGACAAACAACCATGGACAACCGTTGTGACTTTAAGACAAAATGAAGGCATAAAAAAAAATACTCAAATTTTCGTCAGTAAAATCAGGAGATTGCGATGTTTAACTTAATCATGGCCGGAGAGCCGGACGTTTTTGACCGCTGGCCGTGCATGAATCCTGAGCTTAAAGAGGGCAACGACAGCTTCTCGATGTCCCGCATACTGGAAGGCACCCCAACCAGTATCTACAGCAAATTAATACCTGTAAGACCAGAAACCCTAAAAGCACTCGCCCGGCTACCGGTATTGTTTATGACCGAAACCTATATGAAAGATGATGATAATGATAAAAACAGGTACATCAGGATCAGGCTTGGGGAAATAAGCAATTTACATAAAGATGGGGATGATATTTTATTTTCGTTTAAGATTAACCATGATTTTGGAGAAATAGAAAACCCCAAAACTGCATTATATAAGCAGGTGCTTGAACTTGGATCTTTCGGGTTGAGTCGTACCCACTGGGCTGTAAAAGATAAAAATTTGAATACTGTTCTGGAATGGCTTGGTTTAAACATTAAAACAGCCCGGTCGATTGGAAAAATAAATTTAAAAAAACAAACTTACCAGGTCATTTCGGATATCAGAGGATATCTCGAGTTTATTAAAGAAAACACTCAGGAAGGTCTCGTAACCTTTTATCGCGGACACTCTAAAAGTGCATATGAGCTTGTGCCATCTCTTTACAGAAAAAATGAAAACGGTACTCACAGACATCTGGCATCAGAGGCTGACTTAGTTCGAGAAATACTGACAGCAAGACCAAATGACTTCAGGGAAGATAATTATACGATAGATAAGCTTGTACGTATGCAGCATTACGGCTTGCCTACAAGACTCTTGGATATCACATCCAACCCACTGATAGCACTCTATTTTGCGTGCTGTTCTAACCCTGACGACAATGGCCAGGTAATATCTTTCTCAACAGAGAGAAAGAAAATAAAATATTTTGACTCTGATACAGTGAGCTGCATAGCAAACTTGTCGCTTTTATCATATGAAGAGCTTGGGAAATTATCAGCAATTGTCGACAGAAAAGATTCTTCAGAGATATCGGAACTCACTGATAAACTTGCAGACCTCATACAGAATGAAAAATCCTCCTTCAGAAACAAAATAATTTCGGATGATCTAAAAAAGGTCATTTTCCTTAAGGCTAAAATCAATAATGAACGTATACAGTCTCAGGCAGGTGCGTTTTTATTGTTCGGACTAGATCCGGTTTTACCTGAAACAGATGCTGACTTCCCTCTTAACAGAGTTGAAGTAGCCAATAAAAACAACATTCTTGTTGAGCTGGCACAGCTTAATATATCCGAAAGTACCGTCTACCCTAGTATGGAGAAAACGGCAGCGGAAATTACTAAAAGGTATTTATCATTATCATAAAGGAATTAGACAATGGCAAAGAAACCAAAAACTGCTAAAAACTCAGCCAAACAGGCACATAGAGGAAGGTTTCAGGCTCAGGGACAAAAGCTTGAATCATCAGTTGCCTGGGCTGTTCCAATACCTCCTTCAACAGAAGAGGGAAATAAAATGCTTCAGGACTTAGAATCCAAACTGCAGGCCGAGGAAGCCAAGCTTCGCCAAACAGCATTTAATGACGCAAGGAACTATATTCAGGCAGCTTACGTCGCAGGTGGAGCATATGCACCAATAAATAAAACCTTCCCTGTACGGAGCACCCGAAAAGAAAGAGTCGATTTGGAGGTCAATGGCGGGTTAGCTTTTAAAGTGGAGAAGCAAGCATGAACGATAATTTCAGTGAATCGGTAAGAAGGCTTGAAGATAAATTAGCCGCTCACAATTTCTGGCATCAAAAAATAAATGAAGTTTTACGTGATCGTGCAATATCGATGGAATATGACAGGGAAATATTAAAATTAGTTTCTCATCCTCAGGTTGCACGGGTACTAAGGTACCCTACCGAGCATCGTGGAATGAATCGAGTCATAGACTTAAAAAGAAGATGGGATGAAACCGATGGTAATCCAATATTTTATGGATATTTCCCCCGCGTAAGTAGGGCTATTAGAATAATACAGTCGCCGCCTATAGATGAAACTAATCAGTTGAGCGCCTGGGTCGAGAAATCATTTACTGATTATACAAAGGAAGTGCCACGTTATCACCCTTTTCACCCAAAAGATACGGAGGAACTTGTCCTTTATATTGAACTAAACGCAACAACTTTTCACTATGCAATGTTAATTATTTATTTCTGGGTAACGCGTCGCGTAGTACGTGGTAATACACAGGAAATTCTTATTCAGCAAATTTATGATACAAAGATTCGTGGTGAACATTCACTGGACTAAATTAAAAAAAGCGTTTACGACAGATACTAAAGCTTAAATAGGCTCCTACTGGAGCCTTTTTCACACCTTCTGCATCTGAACAGCCTGGTTTCTCGAACCGATACTTTATCTGGAAACTTTCACCATTAGTAACACTCGTCTGACTAAATAGTCGGACTTAAAAAGGTGTGCGGGTTGTTGCTGCAGGCTGCTGAGCGTGTGCCAGGCAAGCTATCTCCTTTGATCAGACGAGTCAACCCACCTCTAATCAGGGTGTTTTTTGCACCACGAGGACGTGACCACTGCCCATAAATTACATATAATACGTATTGAGTGAAAGTTAATCTTATTTTTTGATGGAGAGGTTATGGAAACGCAAGCTAAGGTTATGAATGAGTTATTCAATAGAGTTACACAAGGGGCTCTGAATGACAGAAGTGAGCAGGAAGCCCGATTCGATAAGATACTGGGTAACATTGATGATAATGACGTACTGGTACTTACAAGTGACCCTTTCATTGTAAATAAATTAAAGGGAAACGATCCTGATAGCGCAGAAAACAAAGAATCAATAAAGTTCATTGAAAAAGAAAACAAGAGCAAAGCTTTCCTCGCTTCAGGTAAAAATTACAAAGCCTGGATGAACGAGAATAAGGAAAAAATGATTGAGCTGTTTTCCTTGGAAGACGCCTCTTCATTCGTAGCCGAATTAGCGATTCCGAAGGATGACCGTAATGCCTATTACGATATTGTCGACAAAGCCCTCGAAGCGATTCGCCAGAAAACCGATGTTATGAATGCTATCAAAGAAAACTGCGCATACTCTGGAACCACTGAACCCCGAGCTGCTGCCAGATCGCAAATGAATCCATAACTATCACGCCCGGAGAAAAAAATGACTATTGATAATTCTATAGAACTGGCAAAGATTGAAGGTCAGATTGACGTTATCAGAGCCCTTTATGAGACCAAACTGATCACAGCCGAGGAGTGCGAATCGCGCCTGGGTAATGCCGTTGGTCAGTTTAGTGCTTTATATGATGCCGGAGCTGTCGACAGTAAATTTAATTACGTTCTTGCGTTATCTATCTCCAGTGCAGTAGATGAACTGAGCCTTAAATGTTATGAAAACCGGCCAGATGCTGAAGTTTGGTGGACAATGCGTAACGAGGCTAAACCCGGTGAGTTGCTTCCTGATGTTGAGGAAGTATTAGCCAGGTCCAAGAAAATCCAGGATGATGCAAAACTTAACGAAATACGTAAAGACAAGGAACTACGTGTCCTTGTGGAAGGCTGGCACACGTGTGTTGATGATGATGGTTACTCTACCTACAATGCTGAAATCGAGTTCGAGATAGGTGAGGGTGCCAATACGATTCAGGAAGCTTTAGCTTTAGTTGAGAAGTTTCAAAAAGAAACTGTTGAAACTAATCAGAACCATTTCGATGGGCACGATCCCTTGCCCGGGTACTACAGTCCCAGGTTATTTACTGTCTATAACCCAATAGGAGACCCTCTCTTTGCCGGGTTCTGGCAGTATGATAAACAGGCATACGTTGTTCCCGAACCTCTGACTGATGCTGCGTATCATGAACTTCATGATAAAAAGGCCCGTCTGAACAAAGAGCTCCCGGAAAATCAGCGTGCGGATAATTACGATACTTGCCGGCAAATAAGGGACGAGATAGTACAAATCGAGCTGAAGCTTGTAACATCTGATTTCTGGACAACGGTTAATGATTTTCCCGGTGATGCTGTTATTGGTGATTTCACCGAGTCCGTTAGAAATTTTAATGCTCAATCCGTCTCTGTTTCTGTACAATCATCAGCTCCGGTAGTACATGTTGTTTATGAAGAATTAAGTGATTCTTGCTTTATTGAAGACAGTTTGGATGAAGCAATAAAGCAAATGAATTTTTTAACCAAAGTCCATAAGTCATCAGGTCACAATTATGAAGTCTCAGTTTATGAAGTTCCTGGTGATGATAAAATTCGCAGTATGGATTCTCATGGACTAAAAGAATATTTAGATAAGTCTGAAAGCGCTAAACTATTATTTACGAATAATGAAAAGCTATTAAGTAATGCGAAAGACTATCAAAATATTGATGATGTTGTTACCGAATATAATGATAGTGATGGAGCATCAAATACCTCAGCTCCGACATTGCAATCCGCTAGTATTAAAGAGTTCTTCCAGCCTATTATGGTTTTGAATGAAGATACTCCTGCCACTGGTACAGCCCTTCTGGAGGAAGAGGTCATGGAGGCCGAGCCAGGTATTCACGAACGCGCCCACAACAGGATCAGGTTTAATTAAATACGCTTATCATGGGGGTTGGCATCCTGTGGACACCAACCCCCCTATATAAGGTTAATTACAGGTAGTGGCTTCAACAACTAAATCGGAACCCACAAGTGGGGCCCCACGATTTACTTATTGACGCATCAGAATCAGAGTCGTTAAATATTTTATTTTTTATCATTGTCGCCCTGGTCAAAAGGGTGCTGTTTTGATATTATATTCACATGGAAAAATGTTTTCCACCGGACGCCCGCCGTAATTCGGGATCGAGTTATCTTATGCAAATCTTAACTACTCATGTTGGCACTACTGCCATGTCCCATGCGACTGCATTAGCTTTCGGACGCTTTTCGAAATATGCTCCTCAAGTTATTATGAATCTTATCGAAGATAATTTATTTTCGGTGTGGAATACTACATTCAATTATTGTGAACTAAATAACCATTATGGTTATTATGTTCCTGCTGAACTGGCACTTTATACTGTTATGTCCCCCAATCAGCAAAGTTTCGTTGATGTTAATGAAACCGAGTTTGGGATTATTATCACTCAGCTTTTCCTTGTGATTATTCTTAGGGAAGGTGCGAATAAGCAGGTCATTTCTTCCCAAGCTGACTCGCTGATTAAAATTTCGCGGATCTGGGCCGATTTTTTTCCCGCAAAGACATCGAATCAGCCTATTTAGGCTATTTTTTCCACCATTTCTGGCGTTATTTCAGGTTTTTACTGAGATCTCTCCCTCTGACGTATCATTTGGTCCACCCGAAACAGGTTGGCCAGGGTGAATAACATCGCCAGTTGGTTATCGTTTTTCAGCAGCCCCTTGTATCTGGCTTTCACGAAGCCGAACTGCCGCTTGATGATGCGAAACGGGTGCTCTACCCTGGCACGGATGCTGGCTTTCATGTATTCGATGTTGATGGCCGTTTTGTTCTTGCGCGGATGCTGCTTCAAGGTTTTTACCCTGCCGGGACGCTCGGCGATCAGCCAGTCCACATCCACCTCGGCCAGCTCCTCGCGCTGTGGCGCTCCTTGGTAGCCGGCATCGGCTGAGACAAATTGCTCCTCTCCATGAAGCAGATTACCCAGCTGATTGAGGTCATGCTCGTTGGCCGCGGTGGTGACTAGGCTGTGGGTCAGGCCACTCTTGGCATCGACACCAATGTGGGCCTTCATGCCAAAGTGCCACTGATTGCCTTTCTTGGTCTGATGCATCTCCGGATCGCGTTGCTGCTCTTTGTTCTTGGTAGAGCTGGGTGCCTCAATGATGGTGGCATCCACCAAAGTGCCTTGGGTCATCATGACGCCTGCTTCGGCCAGCCAGCGATTGATGGTCTTGAACAATTGACGGGCCAGTTGATGCTGCTCGAGCAGGTGGCGGAAATTCATGATGGTGGTGCGATCCGGCAGGGCGCTATCCAGGGATAATCGGGCAAACAGGCGCATGGAGGCGATTTCGTACAGGGCATCTTCCATGGCACCGTCGCTCAGGTTGTACCAATGCTGCATGCAGTGAATACGCAGCATGGTCTCCAGCGGATAGGGCCGTCGGCCATTGCCCGCCTTGGGATAAAACGGCTCGATGACAGCGGTCATATTCTGCCATGGCAGAATCTGCTCCATGCGGGAGAGGAAAATCTCTTTTCGGGTCTGACGGCGCTTAGTGCTGAATTCACTATGGGGTCCGCTTGGAAAACGGAATCTATGGTCACTCCCGTTTTTGCAACACCGATTTTGACGACAAGTTGGCTTGCTTGAATCTATCCGGCGTCTGAATGGGATTTTATTCCCGCGCCTTGATGAGTTCCGCGCCTGATGAA
>NZ_JBIMQP010000025.1:0-29474 GCF_043945315.1 Enterobacter cloacae complex sp. 2024EL-00227 | reverse complement strand
GAGTGCCCACACAGATTGTCTGATAAATTGTTAAAGAGCAGTGCAACGCGGCTTTCGCTCACCGTTGCGAGGTGGCGTATATTACGCTTTCCTCTTTCAGAGTCAACCCGTTATTTCAGGATTTTTTTCTCTTCAACCGAACCGCTTGTTGTGTGAAGTGATTCACATCCGCCGTGTCGATGGAGGCGCATTATAGGGAGTTCTCCGCAGGCCGCAACCGCTAAATGACAGAAAAATGACTGACTGCTGCATTCCACAGCAAAACCCCGCCTTATACCTTTTTACACACAGACTTATCCACAATGATACGAAAAAGTGAAAATGTGCGAGCGTTGCGCAAACGTTTTCGTTAAAATGCTCGCGCTTTACAAGGATGCCTCGTCAGGTGTGTTAGATGAGTTTTTCACAGGAAAATTCATCTAACGCTCTCTGTAATCGTGAAATCCAGGGGATTTACCATGCAACAACGTCGTCCAGTCCGCCGCGCTCTGCTCAGTGTTTCTGATAAAGCCGGTATCGTCGAATTCGCTCAGGCACTTTCTGCACGCGGTGTAGAGCTGCTTTCCACAGGTGGAACCGCTCGCCTGTTAGCAGATAAAGGTCTGCCGGTAACCGAAGTGTCCGATTACACCGGTTTCCCGGAAATGATGGATGGACGCGTCAAAACCCTGCACCCGAAAGTCCACGGCGGCATTCTGGGCCGTCGCGGTCAGGACGACGCCATTATGGAACAGCACGACATCGCGCCAATTGATATGGTTGTCGTTAACCTCTACCCGTTCGCCCAGACCGTGGCGCGTGAAGGCTGCTCTCTGGAAGATGCCGTAGAGAATATTGATATCGGCGGCCCGACCATGGTGCGCTCCGCGGCCAAGAACCATAAAGATGTCGCCATCGTGGTAAAGAGCAGCGATTACACCGCCATTATTAATGAGATGGACGCCAACGATGGGTCGCTGACCCTGGAAACGCGTTTCGACCTCGCCATCAAAGCCTTCGAGCACACCGCCGCGTACGACAGCATGATCGCCAACTACTTCGGTAGCCTGGTGCCGGCTTACCACGGTGAAAGCAAAGATCCTTCTGGCCGCTTCCCGCGCACCCTGAACCTGAACTTCATTAAGAAGCAGGATATGCGCTACGGCGAGAACAGCCACCAGCAGGCGGCCTTCTATATAGAAGAGGTAAAAGAAGCCTCAGTTGCGACCGCCCAGCAGGTGCAAGGCAAAGCGCTCTCCTATAACAACATTGCCGATACAGACGCAGCGCTGGAATGCGTGAAAGAATTCAGCGAGCCGGCCTGCGTTATCGTCAAGCATGCGAACCCATGTGGCGTTGCCGTGAGCACCTCCATTCTGGACGCCTATGACCGCGCCTACAAAACCGACCCGACCTCCGCGTTCGGCGGCATTATCGCCTTCAACCGCGAGCTGGATGCCGAAACCGCACAGGCCATCATCTCCCGCCAGTTTGTCGAAGTGATCATCGCGCCATCGGCCTCCGAAGACGCGCTGAAAATCACCGCGGCAAAACAGAACGTGCGCGTGCTGGTTTGCGGCCAGTGGGCAGAACGCGTGCCGGGCCTGGACTTCAAGCGCGTGAACGGCGGCCTGCTGGTTCAGGACCGCGATCTGGGGATGGTGACAGAAGCCGACCTGCGCGTGGTAACGAAACGCCAGCCGACCGAACAGGAGCTGCGTGACGCGCTGTTCTGCTGGAAGGTGGCGAAGTTCGTGAAATCCAACGCCATCGTCTATGCCAAAGAGAACATGACTATCGGGATAGGCGCAGGCCAGATGAGCCGCGTTTACTCGGCGAAAATCGCGGGTATTAAAGCAGGCGATGAAGGCCTGGAAGTCAAAGGCTCCGCCATGGCCTCTGACGCCTTCTTCCCGTTCCGTGACGGTATCGACGCCGCAGCCGCTGTCGGCATCACCTGCGTGATCCAGCCTGGCGGCTCAATCCGCGACGACGAAGTGATTGCCGCTGCCGACGAACACGGCATTGCGATGATCTTCACCGACATGCGTCACTTCCGTCATTAATTCCCGGAGCAGAAAATGAAAGTATTAGTGATTGGTAACGGCGGACGCGAGCACGCGCTGGCGTGGAAAGCGGCCCAGTCTCCGCTGGTTAAAACGGTCTTCGTGGCACCGGGCAACGCCGGTACCGCACTGGAACCCGCGCTGCAGAACGTGGCTATCGGCGTGACCGACATTCCGGCGCTGTTAAGCTTTGCTCAGCAGGAGAAAATCGACCTGACCATCGTCGGCCCTGAAGCGCCGCTGGTGATTGGCGTGGTGGATGCGTTCCGCGCGGCGGGCCTGAAAATCTTTGGCCCAACGGAAGGCGCCGCGCAGCTGGAAGGCTCCAAGGCCTTCACCAAAGATTTCCTCGCGCGTCATAACATCCCGACGGCGGAATATCAGAATTTCACTGAAGTGGAGCCTGCTCTGGCCTACTTACGTGAGAAGGGCGCGCCGATTGTTATCAAGGCCGACGGTCTGGCCGCGGGTAAAGGCGTGATCGTCGCGATGACGCTCGAAGAAGCCGAAGCCGCGGTTCAGGATATGCTGGCAGGTAATGCCTTTGGCGATGCCGGCCACCGCATCGTGATAGAAGAGTTCCTCGACGGTGAAGAGGCGAGCTTTATCGTCATGGTCGACGGCGAGCACGTTCTGCCGATGGCCACCAGCCAGGATCACAAGCGTGTGGGCAATGGCGACACGGGGCCTAATACCGGCGGGATGGGCGCTTACTCCCCTGCACCGGTCGTGACTGACGACGTCCACCAGCGCACCATGGATCGCATCATCTGGCCTACCGTGAAGGGGATGGCGGCAGAAGGCAATACCTACACCGGTTTCCTTTATGCAGGCCTGATGATCGACAAGCAGGGTAACCCTAAGGTCATCGAATTCAACTGCCGCTTTGGCGATCCAGAAACCCAGCCAATCATGCTGCGCATGAAATCCGATCTGGTGGAGCTGTGCCTGGCTGCCTGCGATGGCAAGCTGGACGAGAAAACCTCCGAGTGGGACGAGCGTGCGTCTCTCGGCGTGGTGATTGCTGCGGGGGGTTATCCGGGCAACTACAGCACCGGTGATGAGATCCACGGTCTGCCGCTGGAAGAGATTGACGGTGCGAAGGTGTTCCACGCCGGTACGAAGCTGGCTGAGGACGATCGCGTTCTGACCAACGGCGGCCGCGTGCTGTGTGCGACCGCGCTGGGCCATACCGTGGCAGAAGCACAGAAGCGCGCCTATGCGCTGATGGCGGATATTCACTGGAACGGTAGCTTTAGCCGTCAGGATATCGGCTATCGCGCGATTGCGCGTGAGCAGGGGGAGTAATTCCTCCTCGCCCTCACCCTCCCCCACTGGGAGAGGGAATCGTTCGTAGGCCGGATAAGCGTTAGCGCCATCCGGCTTAATCCACAGAACTCAAAAACTCTTCTCTGTCGGCTGCCAGGTGCAGAAATCTTCGTTCGCCACCAATAGCAATTGAGAGCCTTCCGGCGCCTCAAGCCACGCCACGCTCACGTCCATTGATGAATGACGCTGACGGCGTTGAATGTGTTCGGTCGCCCAGGATTCAAGCTCAGGCTTCACCGTTTGCCCTTCGCAGGTGGTTACCGTTCCATCGTTATGCCAGCGCCCCTGGCGCAGCACAACGCGTCCCAGACGAAGCGCATCGCTGGTCTGGCGGATTTGTTCGGCACGGTAACGGTAGAGGGCGATTTGGTCGCTGGAAAGCTGCTGTTTTTGACCGCTGACTTCACGCTGCATAAAGCTCAGCTCGCCATGGTCGTCAAAACGCACTTTCACGTGTTCGGGGGTCTTGCTGTAGACGTTCAGCTCAATCAGCGAGAAGTCATCTCCCTGCCAGCGATATTCTGCCGTCGACGTATTGCCGCTATGCCACGGGCTGAAGGCAGACAACAGATGAACTTCATTGCCGGAATCTTTACGCCAGATCCTGACCGCGCCCTGGTTGTCAGCGTAGCCGCTGGCGGTAAACGGCGGCAGAGTGGTGTCGTGACTACAGGCTGACAGCAGCAGCACACCTGCCAGCGCGAGCGTTCCGCGCCAGAAAGACAAAAGGGGCGTTGCCGCCCCTTCGCTAAAACTGTTCACTGCCACGCGTCTTACTTAACAGCGTCTTTCAGTGCTTTACCAGAAACAAATGCCGGCACGTTAGCTGCGGCGATTTTGATTTCTTTACCGGTCTGCGGGTTGCGGCCAGTACGCTCAGCGCGGTGGTTCACTTTGAAGGTACCGAAACCAACCAGTTGTACAGCATCGCCTTCTTTCAGAGACTCAGTAATAGCAGCCAGGGTAGATTCCAGAGCAGCTTTAGCCTGCACTTTAGACAGATCAGCCTTGTCCGCAATTACATCAATCAGTTGAGTCTTGTTCATAAGTTATCCTTTCAATGTGTTTATCGCTTGCTAAGCATCGAGTGCGACGAAAATGCCAAAAAAGCACTCTCCTGCATACACGCACCGATAGCCACTTTTTTTCGCCCCCCAAATGTAGACCAGACAAGGGTCGAAAGGGAAGAGTCGAGGAGCGACAAAACGGGCGTTATCTCAAGTTTTCTTATCTCATTGGTTAAAAATTATACCAATATTACTCTCACCGGCCTCACGTAAGTCCGCGCGCAGCCCTTTGATCAGCTCAATGTCGCGTTCTTCACACTCTGCCAGCAGGCGGAAAATCTCCCACTGGATATCCCATTCTTGCTCAACGGCCGGATTTGCACGCAGCTCTTCGTCGGTCATCTCGCGACCTTCCTGGGTCATTTCCAGCATCGCCACGGTGGTGATAGAGGCCTTACTGACTTCGATAGCGTGCTCCAGCGTCTCACCGCTCAGGCGGGAGTGGAGCAATTCGCTTAACGCCACACAGGCATCAATTGCCGGGTAGACGCCGTACAGGTCAAAATCATCCGCCACCGGGATCGCCTCTTCCAGCTTTTCGAGCTGAGAGTCGAAATTCACCTTCGCGTCTTTCACCGTCAGCGTTTCCCAGATCAGATCCAGAATGCGGCGGTAGATATGGCCATCACCAAAGCCGGTCTGCTTGCAGAACGCGGCATAGTTGGGATACATGCGCTCGCACAGGCAAGCCATGAAGGTGACGTGCTGCCAGCTTTCCAGCTTTTCAAGGCGCAGGTGAATCGGGTTTTGTAGCATGATGATCTCTCGAATCGAAAATTAGGCGCAGTTTACCTGAATCATCGCTGAATTTCCTGCCAACGAACAAAAGCCGGACGCGAAGAGGCCACCGCGTCAGCCCAGCGCGTTGGCTCCGGTAAGCGGTAGCCCTTCATGCAGCGCTGTACCCACGCCAGGGCGCTGTCCATACTCACCCGATGGCCGGTGGCGATGAACAGCGGATTACAGCGTGCCTTGCTGCGCCAGACCCACGCCAGCTGCTCGCCTTTATGGATAAGCGGTGCCAGCGCACCCGGCTGGGCTGAAAGAGGTTCAAAGGCGCCGCAGAGGCGTTTCTTGGCGACACCGATGGTCGGCACATCCACCAGCAGCCCAAAGTGGCTGGCAACGCCTAAACGGCGCGGGTGTGAGATACCGTGTCCATCGACAAAAAGCAGGTCAGGTTTTTGCGAAAGCTGCTCCCACGCTGCCAGCAGCGCGGGATATTCGCGGAAGGAGAGAAAGCCCGGAATGTACGGCATGGTGGTGGCAATACGCGCGACCTTGTACTCCACCAGCTCGAGCGAAGGGTATTTCAGCACCACCATCGCCGCTCGCGTCACGTCCCCACCCTGCTCAAACCCGACGTCGGCTCCGCCAATGTACTGCGGAGGATCCTTATCCAGACGATCCTCGCGGATCACCGATGAGGCCAGTTCGATTTGTTGAGCGCGTAGCGACGCGAGATCCATAACGACTCCTTACTTGTGATACTGGGCAGAAAGCCGATGCACCGCCTCCACAAATACGCCTGCGTGCTCTGGCGGCACATCCTGATGAATACCGTGGCCGAGGTTAAAGACGTGGCCTTCCCCCTGGCCGAAACCAGACAGTATAGTCGACACTTCTTCTTCAATGCGGGCAGGCGGCGCATAGAGCATGGACGGGTCCATATTGCCCTGAAGCGCCACTTTGTCGCCCACGCGGCGGCGGGCATCAGCGATATCGGTGGTCCAGTCGAGACCCAGGGCGTCACAGCCGGTTGCCGCCATGGCTTCCAGCCACTGACCGCCACCTTTGGTGAACAGCGTCACCGGCACGCGGCGGCCTTCGTTTTCGCGCAGCAGGCCGTCAACGATTTTATGCATGTAATACAGGGAGAACTGTTGATAATCACGCCCGGTCAGCACGCCGCCCCAGGTATCGAAAATCATCACCGACTGCGCACCGGCTTTAATCTGCGCGTTGAGATAGAGCGTGACGCTCTTCGCAAGCTTGTCGAGCAGCGCATGCAGAGCCAGCGGCTCGGCGTACATCATCTTTTTAATCAGGGTGAAGGCTTTGCTGCTGCCCCCTTCCACCATATAGGTCGCCAGCGTCCACGGGCTGCCGGAGAAGCCAATCAGCGGCACTTCGCCTTTCAGCTCGCGGCGAATGGTGCGCACGGCGTTCATCACGTAGCCCAGCTCGCCTTCCGGATCGGGGATCGGCAGCTTGTCCACATCGGCTTTGCTTCTGATCGGAGAGGTAAAACGCGGGCCTTCACCGGTTTCGAAGTACAGGCCAAGGCCCATCGCATCCGGAATGGTCAGAATATCCGAGAAGAGGATCGCCGCATCCAGCGGGAAGCGGCGCAACGGCTGGAGCGTCACTTCACAGGCCAGCTCGGCGTTTTTGCACAGCGACATAAAATCGCCCGCCTGCGCGCGCGTGGCTTTGTACTCTGGCAGATAGCGTCCCGCCTGGCGCATCATCCACACCGGGGTGACATCAACGGGCTGGCGCAGCAGCGCGCGCAGATAGCGATCGTTCTTCAGTTCGGTCATTTTTGCAGTTCCTTAAGCGTCATGGCCTCAGTGTAACACTACTCATACTCGGCCCGACACATCGCTACGGTATCTTCTATCAGCCGACGCGCCACGGTACCCGGTGGGGGAAGCAGCGGTAGATCGTCATACCGATACCAGTTCGCATCCAGCAGCTCTTTCTGATCGATAACGATCTCGCCGCTGTCATAGTCGGCCATAAAGGCCGTCATCAGCGACTGCGGGAACGGCCACGGCTGGGAGGTGACGTAGCGCAGGTTCTTCACTTTGATCCCGCTCTCTTCCATCACCTCGCGCGCCACTGCCTGCTCCAGCGTTTCGCCCACTTCGACGAACCCGGCCAGCACGGTATGAATGCCGTTGCGATGGCGGGTATGCTGTGCAAGCAAAATAGAGTCATCCCGACGGATAGCGACGATAATGCACGGCGCAATTTGTGGGTAATAACGTTCGCGGCAGTGGCTGCAGAGCATCGCCCACTCGGTTTTACTCGGGTGCATGGTATGGCCGCAATAGCCGCAGTATTTGTGCGAGCGGTAAAACTCCGCCAGCTGCACGCCCCGCCCCGCCAGCTGGAACAGGCCTACGTCCAGATCCAACACCTGGCGAACGGATCCCATATCCTGACGACGCGATTGTTGGATCAACCACACGGGTTCACCCTGCCACTCGCCGATCTTCAGCGCAGGCTGGCCCACGAGATCAAACGTTTCCGCCGCACCGTAGGGCAGCTCTCCACCGGGCAACCATAATTTTTGTTCGTGACTGACGATCCACCAACCCAGATCTGATTTTTCAATAATACGATCCATATCTATTGCACTACCTTCGCTTCACTGACATGTTGTTAGCATTGTGGTTACATTCTGGATGAGCAGATTCAATCCTACACTTTGCGGAGTCGACCATGTTAAACCAGCTAGAAAGCCTGACTGAGCGCGTTAGAGGAAGTAACAAACTGGTGGATCGCTGGCTACATGTGCGCAAGCATCTACTCGTGGCTTATTACAATCTGGTCGGTCTTAAGCCTGGCAAAGAATCGTTTATGCGGCTGAATGAAAAAGCGCTGGATGATTTTTGTCAGAGCCTGGTCGACTATCTGTCCGACGGCCATTTCAATATTTATGAACGCATTATCCGCGAAATGGAAGGGACAACGCCGTATTTAGCGGCCAGCAAACTTTGTCCGCTGCTGGAAGCCAACACCCAGCAGATCATGGATTACTACGATTCCACGCTTGAGAACGCCATCGATCACGATAACTATCTAGAGTTCCAGCAGGCGCTTTCCGACCTTGGCGAAGCGCTGGAAGAGCGATTCACGCTGGAAGATAAGCTGATTAGCCTCGTCCTGGACGCCAGCCCCGAAGATAACATCGCGCGCCCGGCTTGAGTTCTTAATCGTTAACGAGTAATTTACAACCATTCGCCCCTCTCACGAGGGGGATTTTTCTTGTCGGAGTGCCCAGAGCGAAAGCCGGGCTGAGACCGTTAATTCGGGATCCGCGGAACCTGATCAGGCTAATACCTGCGAAGGGAACAAGAGTCACACTGCTGTTGTATCGCCCCCCGGGCGATCCTCTCTTGCTTCATCCGTCGTCTGACAAGCCATGTCCTTCACTTTTGGAATGAGCTATGTCTACTGCAAAACTGACCCGCCGCGAACAGCGTGCACAGGCCCAACATTTCATCGACACCCTGGAAGGCACCGCTTTCCCGAACTCGAAACGCATCTACATTTCCGGCTCGCAGGCCGATATCCGCGTCCCGATGCGCGAAATCCAGCTCAGCCCGACGCTTATCGGCGGCAGCAAAGAGAATCCGCAGTATGAAGACAACGAAGCCGTGCCGGTGTATGACACCTCCGGCCCGTACGGCGATCCTGATGTGGCTATTAACGTCCAGCAGGGTCTGGCAAAGCTGCGCCAGCCGTGGATAGAGGCGCGTAACGACTGCGAAGAACTGAACGTACGCAGTTCTGCATACACCAAAGAACGCCTGGCCGACGACGGTCTGGACGCGCTGCGCTTTACCGGCCTGCTGACGCCAAAACGCGCCAGAGCGGGCAAATGCGTGACGCAACTGCACTACGCCCGCCAGGGGATCGTCACGCCGGAGATGGAGTTCATCGCCATCCGCGAGAACATGGGCCGCGAGCGTATCCGCAGCGAAGTGCTGCGCTACCAGCACCCGGGCGAAGGCTTTGGCGCACGCCTGCCGGAGAACATCACGCCGGAATTTGTGCGTGACGAAGTGGCCGCAGGCCGCGCGATCATCCCCGCCAACATTAACCACCCGGAATCCGAGCCGATGATTATCGGCCGCAACTTCCTGGTGAAGGTCAACGCTAACATCGGTAACTCGGCCGTCACCTCCTCCATCGAAGAAGAGGTTGAAAAGCTTGTCTGGTCAACGCGCTGGGGCGCGGACACGGTAATGGATCTCTCCACCGGCCGCTATATTCACGAAACCCGCGAATGGATCCTGCGTAACAGCCCGGTTCCGATTGGCACCGTCCCGATTTATCAGGCGCTGGAGAAGGTCAACGGCATTGCCGAAAACCTCACCTGGGAAGCGTTCCGCGACACGCTGCTGGAGCAGGCGGAACAGGGCGTGGACTACTTCACCATTCACGCGGGCGTGCTGCTGCGCTACGTGCCGATGACCGCGAAGCGTCTTACCGGCATCGTCTCGCGCGGCGGTTCGATCATGGCGAAGTGGTGCCTCTCCCATCACCAGGAGAACTTCCTTTACGAACACTTCCGCGAGATCTGCGAAATCTGCGCCGCTTACGATGTCTCTCTGTCGCTGGGCGACGGCCTGCGCCCGGGCTCCATCCGCGACGCCAACGACGAAGCACAGTTTGCCGAGCTGCACACGCTGGGCGAGCTGACCAAAATCGCCTGGGAGTATGACGTACAGGTGATGATTGAAGGCCCGGGCCACGTGCCGATGCAGATGATCCGCCGCAACATGACCGAAGAGCTGGAGCACTGCCACGAAGCGCCGTTCTACACGCTGGGGCCGCTGACCACCGACATCGCGCCGGGCTATGACCACTTCACGTCAGGCATTGGGGCGGCGATGATCGGCTGGTTCGGCTGCGCCATGCTCTGCTACGTGACGCCGAAAGAGCACCTCGGCCTGCCTAACAAAGAGGACGTGAAACAGGGGCTGATCACCTACAAAATTGCCGCCCACGCGGCGGATCTGGCCAAAGGCCACCCGGGCGCGCAAATCCGTGATAACGCCATGTCGAAGGCGCGCTTTGAATTCCGCTGGGAAGACCAGTTCAACCTGGCGCTGGATCCGTTCACCGCCCGCGCCTACCACGACGAAACCCTGCCGCAGGAATCGGGCAAAGTCGCGCACTTCTGCTCCATGTGTGGGCCGAAGTTCTGCTCGATGAAAATCAGCCAGGAGGTGCGCGACTACGCCGCCACGCAAACCATTGAAGTGGGTATGGCGGACATGTCCGAAGCCTTCCGCGCCAAAGGCGGCGAAATCTACCTCAAAAAAGAGGAGGCGTAATGTACCAGCCCGATTTCCCACCCGTTCCATACCGTTTAGGGCTCTATCCGGTGGTGGACAGCGTGGCGTGGATAGCGCGCCTGCTGGAGGCAGGCGTTCGCACCCTCCAGCTGCGCATCAAGGATAAACGCGATGAGGAGGTGGAAGCTGATGTGGTTGCCGCCATTGCGCTGGGGCGTCGGTATAACGCCCGCCTGTTTATCAATGACTACTGGCGGCTGGCCGTTAAGCACCGGGCGTACGGCGTGCATCTGGGTCAGGAGGACCTGGAAACAACGGATCTGAGCGCAATCCGTGACGCCGGGTTACGTCTTGGCGTGTCAACACACGATGACATGGAGATCGACGTGGCCCTGGCGGCCCGTCCCTCTTACATCGCGCTCGGTCACGTCTTCCCGACGCAAACCAAGCAGATGCCCTCCGCTCCGCAGGGTCTGACGCAACTGGCGGGTCACGTTAAACGCCTTGCCGACTACCCCACCGTCGCCATCGGCGGAATCAGCCTGGAACGCGCCCCGGCAGTGCTGGAGACCGGCGTGGGCAGCATCGCCGTCGTCAGCGCCATCACCCAGGCCGCAGACTGGCAGGCCGCCACCGAACAGCTGTTACAGCTGGCAGGAGCAGGCGATGAATGATCGCGACTTTATGCGCTACAGCCGTCAGATCCTGCTGGAAGATATCGCCATCGACGGGCAGCAAAAACTGCTCGCCAGCCGGGTGCTGATTGTTGGCCTGGGGGGATTAGGTGCACCCGCCGCGCTCTATCTGGCAGGCGCGGGCATCGGCACGCTGGTGCTGGCCGACGACGACGAGGTCCACCTCAGCAACCTGCAGCGACAAATCCTCTTTACCACCGAGGATATCAACCAGCCGAAAGCACAGATCACCCGGCAGCGGCTGCATCAGCTTAACCCGGATATCGAACTGATTGCCCTACAGGAGCGGCTTGGCGGTGAAAGCCTGCACCGTGAAGTCGCCCTTGCCGACGTGGTGCTGGACTGTACCGACAACATGGCGACGCGCCAGGCGATCAACGCCGCCTGCGTGGTAAACCATACGCCGCTTATCACCGCCAGCGCGGTGGGGTTCGGCGGGCAAATGATGGTTCTGACGCCACCGTGGACGCAGGGCTGCTATCGCTGCCTGTGGCCGGACGATGCCGAGCCGACGCGCAACTGCCGTACGGCGGGCATTCTGGGTCCGGTGGTCGGCGTGATGGGCACGATGCAGGCGCTGGAGGCCATCAAGCTGCTCAGCGGCATGGAGACGGAACGCAATACGCTGCGGCTGTTTGATGCCCGCTCCAGCGGCTGGCGTCATCTGGCGCTGCATCGCGCCAGCCACTGCCCTGTGTGCGGAGGCCGCGATGCGCATTCTGTTTAACGATGAGCCGATGAGCTGCGACGACGGGCTCACCGTTGCCGCACTGCTCGACAAGCTGCGTCAGCTCAAGCCGGGAACGGCGCTGGCGCTCAATCAACAGATCCTGCCGCGCGAGCAGTGGGAACATCAGCAGGTCAATGACGGCGACCAGATCCTGCTGTTTCAGGTTATCGCAGGGGGCTGAGATGTTACGTATTGCCGATAAGGATTTTGATTCGCATCTGTTTACCGGAACCGGAAAATTCGCCTCGCCACAGCTGATGGTGGAGGCCATTCGCGAAAGCGGCAGCCAGCTGGTGACGCTGGCGCTTAAGCGCGTGGATCTGCGCCATCACAGCGATGCCATTCTGGCTCCGTTGCTGGAAGCGGGCGTCACGCTGTTGCCCAACACCTCCGGCGCCAAAACGGCAGAAGAGGCGATTTTTGCCGCACAGCTGGCACGGGAGGCGCTCGGCACCCGCTGGTTGAAGCTGGAAATCCATCCGGATGCCCGCTGGCTGCTGCCCGATCCGATCGAAACGCTGAAAGCGGCTGAAAAGCTGGTTCAGCAAGGGTTTACCGTCCTGCCTTACTGCGGGGCCGACCCTGTCCTGTGCAAACGGTTGGAAGAGGTCGGCTGCGCCGCCGTCATGCCGCTGGGGGCCCCCATTGGCTCCAACCAGGGGCTGGAGACCCGCGCGATGCTGGAAATCATTATTGAGCAGGCTACCGTGCCGGTGGTGGTGGATGCGGGCATTGGCGTGCCCAGCCATGCCGCGCAGGCGCTGGAGATGGGTGCTGACGCGGTGCTGGTGAATACGGCTATCGCGGTTGCCGACGATCCGGTCATGATGGCGCGTGCATTCCGCCTGGCCGTAGAGGCAGGCCTGCTGGCAAGGGGATCCGGCCCCGGCTCGCGCAGTTTCCAGGCGCAGGCCACCAGCCCGCTGACCGGTTTTCTGGAGGCGATCTCATGAGCACGTTTACCGAGCGCTGGCGCCAGCTTAACTGGGACGACATTGCCCTGCGTATCAACAGCAAAACGGCGGCTGACGTGGAGCGCGCGCTGCAGGCCCGTCATCTGACCCGCGAGGATCTGATGGCCCTGCTCTCCCCGGCGGCCAGCGCCTACCTCGAACCGATGGCCCAGCGAGCGCAGCGGCTTACCCGCCAGCGGTTTGGCAACACGGTGAGTTTCTACGTGCCGCTCTATCTCTCCAACCTGTGCGCCAATGACTGCACCTACTGCGGTTTCTCCATGAGCAACCGCATCAAGCGTAAAACGCTCGATGAGGCTGAGATTGCCCGTGAGTGTGCGGCCATCCGTGAAATGGGCTTTGAACATCTTTTGCTGGTCACGGGCGAACATCAGGGGAAAGTGGGAATGGACTATTTCCGTCGGCACCTTCCCGCCATTCGTCGTCAGTTTGCGTCGTTGCAGATGGAAGTGCAGCCTCTGTCGCAGGAGGAGTACGCGGAGCTCAAAACGCTCGGGCTGGACGGCGTCATGGTCTATCAGGAAACCTACCACGAGGCGACGTACGCCCGACACCACCTGAAGGGCAAGAAACAGGATTTCTTCTTCCGCCTGGAAACGCCGGACAGGCTGGGTCGCGCCGGTATCGACAAAATCGGTCTGGGTGCGCTGATCGGGCTCTCCGACAGCTGGCGGGTGGATTGTTACATGGTGGCGGAACATCTGCTGTGGTTGCAGCAGCACTACTGGCAGAGCCGATACTCCATCTCCTTCCCGCGCCTGCGTCCCTGCGCGGGAGGAATTGAACCGGCTTCGCTGATGGATGAACGCCAGCTGGTGCAGACCATTTGCGCGTTTCGCCTGCTCGCTCCGGAAGTGGAATTATCGCTCTCAACGCGCGAGTCTCCGGCATTTCGCGATCGCGTCATCCCGATTGCAATTAACAACGTCAGCGCGTTTTCCAAAACGCAGCCTGGCGGCTACGCCGACGACCATCCGGAACTGGAACAATTTGCACCCCATGACGGACGACGCCCGGAAGCGGTCGCCGCCGCCCTGACGGCGCAGGGTCTTCAGCCTGTCTGGAAAGACTGGGACAGCTGGCTGGGAAGAGCCTCGCAATAACGATGAAACGGGCTGCAACCTGGTAAAAAATTGTCGAGGGTCGACGAAAAGGCAAAACCGGAAGATTGTCAGCAATCGTCCGGTTTTTTATTGTCACACGGTCAGCAACGGATGCTGACCAGGGCGAAAAGCTTCTTCCTCGTTTCGCCCTGCCTCTGGTTCATTGCTCAAACGGCTCATGCCAGTTTAATAAGTATTTTCTTAATGGTTCTTAAGATAAATCATCCTGTCAAAAATCGCGTGCCGTATAATTCACCGCTAACCGCAGGGCAGCGACTATGCTGAGAGGATATCGGCAGACGAAAAGTATTCACCATCAGGAACGATGTACAGCTCATGGCACTTCACAGCAAAAAGCTCTCTTTTACCCGGCCCATTATGCTCAGCTTTGCGGGGATCCTCTGCAGTTTTGCGGTGATCGCGATCGCGGTGACGCTTTCACAACGAAAGGATTTTCTTGAGGATTATCATAAGATCAATAGCAACTTCACGCACAACCTGGCGGTGAACTACACCGAATCTATCCTGCGCGAAAACGACTATATTCTGGGCCGTTCCGCGATGTACTTTGCGCGCGACGACAGGCTAAACGAGACGCTGAACCTTAACCCGACGCAGGGGCTGCAGATGGTCATGCATTTACAGAACCTGATGCCGACCGTCTCCTCCATTTCGCTTGCCGATACGCAGGGGCATTATCTGCGCGCACCGGAGGTGCTCCCCACGGAGAAGAGTAAAACCTTCGATCCCCGAACGCGGCCGTGGTTTGTCGCTCAGGCGGAAGCCAGCATCTTCAGCCACTATACCCGTCCCTACATGGACTACTTTACCGGCCATCCGACGGTAACCCTTTATAAGCCGTTGATCTCGCCGGAAGGCAGACTGAAGGGAACGATCGCCTTTCATCTTGATTTGACGTCAATGGGCTATACCCTGCGCCAGATGGTGGCACCCGTTCAGGGGGAATTCTTCGTCGTCGAACGCGACGGTGCCGTGGTGCTGCATCCGGATACCGGCGCGCTCTTCAAGCAGTACGTGAGCGAAGCGCTGATGGACAAAATGACCAGCGGCGAAGGTCATCTTTACGACAAGAAAAGCAACGCCTGGTATTACTATTACTCGTTTACCAACCCGGACTGGTTTGTCATCTACCGGGTATCCGGCGCGACGCTCACCGATATCACCCGCCACGAAACGACGATCGTTGGCTGGGGGTTTGCGCTGGCGGCCATCATCATCATCCTTTTCGGCTTATACCTCCGCCACGCCTCGCGTAGCGTGCTGATGCACATTATCAATGCCATCAAAACTGGCGACGTTAACGAGGCACCGCGCCTGGAAGCGATGTTGAGCCACACGATTCAGTCCAATAAAGAGCGCGAAATGGCGTATGTGCGCCAGGCTACCCACGATGCGCTGACGGGCTGTAAAAACCGCCGCGCGTTCGACAGCGATATCGCAGAGCTGCTGAATGCCCAGCAGCCCTTCGCGATGGCGCTGGTGGATATTGATAACTTTAAGTCAATTAACGACACGCTGGGTCACCTGACCGGTGATATCGTTCTGCGCAACGTGGCTCGTGAAGGGATCCAGATTATGCAGCCACATCACGTCTCGGTTTACCGTTATGGCGGAGAAGAGTTCGCCGTAATCTTCCAGGCGGAGCAGATGTCTTCCGCGCTCTCATTACTGGAAGCGTGGCGTACCGCCGTTGAAAAACGCGTCTGGCGGGAAGAAAACCTGCGGGTTACGTTCAGCGGCGGTCTTGGGGAGTGGCATTTTGAACCGCTGGAACAATTTGTCGGAAGCGTTGATAACGCCCTCTACAGCGCCAAACAGCAGGGAAAAAATCGAATCGTTCGCACATCCATCAGCTAATCCTCTCGCTTTCACCCTGCCCGTTTCGACGGTCAGGGTACCCGCCAATGTAAAATTGTAACCGGTTTCAGAAAAACGCCTGTTTCTTTGTGATGCCTGACACACAATCGCGGTAAAGCGGTTGTTGAAGCGGTCTGCACGGGATAATTATCAATAAACACATGTAGATCGAGGCTGATTATGAAGAACATCGTTTTATGCTGTGCAGCGGGAATGTCAACCAGCATGCTGGTTCAACGTATGAAAGACGCCGCGCAGAAAAAAGGGGTTGAAGTCACCATTAAAGCCGTTCCGGTTGCGGAGTTTAAAGACAATATCGCAACGGCCGACATCGTATTGCTGGGGCCACAGGTTAAATACGAGCAGGCTAAATTACAGGCGCAGGCCGACCCGCTGGGCAAAAAGGTCGCGGTGATCGACATGATGGATTACGGCATGATGAAAGGTGATGCCGTACTGGATAAAGCGCTCAAACTTCTGGAGTCATAATGGAAGACTTAGAAACCACGATTATGGAACTGCTTGTTAACGCAGGCGCGGCGCGCAGTGCGGCCCTGACGGCATTGCAGATGGCGCGTAAAGGTGAGTTTGACGAAGCCGAAAAAGCGATGGAAGAGTCGCGGGAATATGTGAAGCATGCGCACACCATACAGACGCAGCTTATCGGTCTTGATGAAGGGACCGGGAAGCTTCCGGTTAACCTGATCACCGTCCACTCGCAGGATCACCTGATGAACGCCATGGTCATACAGGACCTGGCGGGCGATATGATTGAGCTGTATCGACGGATCCCATTAGTAAACTGAAATTTTGCAGATATAAAAAAACCCGCCGAAGCGGGTTTTTTATTAGCGACTCAACGATTACTCGTTGTCGGAGCCACCCAGACCTGCGTTCAGCAGTTCTGCCAGGCTCGCGGATGCATCTTCAGCAGTAACCTGCGGTGCAGCTGGCAGTTCGCCTGCAGCACGACGACGCATACGATCCTGATGGTACGCATAACCGGTACCCGCCGGGATCAGACGACCCACGATAACGTTCTCTTTCAGACCGCGCAGTTCATCACGTTTACCTGCAACAGCGGCTTCGGTCAGGACACGAGTCGTTTCCTGGAACGATGCTGCAGAGATGAAGGACTCGGTTGCCAGAGACGCTTTGGTGATACCCAGCAGATCGCGCGAGAAGGTCGCACCGATTTTGCCGTTCGCTTCCAGTTCGCGGTTAGCGATCTTGACGCGTGAGTATTCCACCTGCTCGCCTTCGAGGAACTCGGAGCTGCCCGCGTTTTCGATGGTTGCTTTACGCAGCATCTGACGAACGATAACTTCGATGTGTTTATCGTTAATCTTAACGCCCTGCAGGCGGTATACGTCCTGTACTTCGTTAACGATGTAACGAGTAACAGCATGCACACCACGCAGACGCAGGATGTCGTGCGGCGCTTCTGGACCGTCGGAAACCACGTCACCACGTTCTACGCGTTCACCTTCGAACACGTTGAGCTGACGCCACTTAGGAATCATCTCTTCGTACGGTTCGCTGCCATCTACTGGAGTGATAACCAGACGGCGCTTGCCTTTGGTCTCTTTACCGAAGGAGATGATACCGCTGATTTCAGCCAGGATTGCCGGCTCTTTCGGACGACGTGCTTCGAACAGGTCCGCAACGCGTGGCAGACCACCGGTGATGTCCTTGGTACCGCCGGATTCCTGAGGAATACGCGCCAGGGTGTCACCAGAGCTGATCTGTACGCCATCTTCCAGCTGTACAATCGCTTTACCCGGCAGGAAGTACTGCGCAGGCATATCGGTACCTGGGATCAGAACGTCATTACCCTGAGCATCAACGATTTTCAGTGCAGGACGCAGATCTTTACCGCCGGTAGTACGTTCAGCAGAATCCAGAACCACCAGAGAAGACAGACCGGTCAGCTCGTCAGTCTGACGAGTAATGGTCTGGCCGTCGATCATGTCAGTGAAGCGGATGAAACCACTTACTTCGGTGATAACCGGCATGGTGTGTGGATCCCAGTTTGCAACGGTTTCACCGCCGGCAACCTGCTCGCCATCACCTTTCGCCATAACCGCACCGTAAGGCACTTTATAGCTCTCTTTGGTACGACCGAATTCGTCGATCAGCTTCAGCTCGGTGTTACGTGAAGTGATAACCAGTTTACCGCTGGAGTTCACAACCGACTTCGCGTTGCTGAGCTTGATGCTACCTTTGTTTTTCACCTGGATGCTGGATTCAGCAGCCGCACGAGATGCCGCACCACCGATGTGGAACGTACGCATCGTCAGCTGTGTACCCGGCTCACCGATGGACTGTGCCGCGATAACGCCGATGGCTTCACCTTTGTTGATGATGTGGCCACGCGCCAGGTCACGACCGTAGCAGTGCGCACATACACCAAAGTCGGTGTCACAGGATACAACGGAACGCACCTTCACGGAGTCAACAGAGTTCGCTTCCAGCAGGTCACACCACTGTTCGTGCAGCAGGGTGTTGCGTGGAACCAGAATGTCTGCGGTGCCCGGCTTCAGGATGTCTTCCGCGGTCACACGACCCAGTACGCGATCGCGCAGTGGCTCTTTAACATCACCACCCTCGATAACCGGGGTCATGGTGATACCTTCGAGGGTGCCACAATCGTCTTCGGTCACAACCAGATCCTGCGCAACGTCTACCAGACGACGCGTCAGATAACCGGAGTTCGCGGTTTTCAGTGCGGTATCCGCCAGACCTTTACGCGCACCGTGCGTGGAGATGAAGTACTGGAGTACGTTCAGACCTTCACGGAAGTTCGCGGTGATTGGCGTTTCGATGATGGAGCCATCTGGCTTCGCCATCAGACCACGCATACCTGCCAGCTGACGAATCTGTGCTGCAGAACCACGCGCACCGGAGTCGGCCATCATGTAGATGCTGTTGAAGGAAACCTGCTGCTCTTCTACGCCGTCACGGTTAATCACGGTTTCGGTCTGCAGGTTATCCATCATCGCTTTGGATACACGATCGTTCGCCGCTGCCCAGATATCGATAACTTTGTTATAGCGTTCGCCTGCGGTAACCAGACCAGACTGGAACTGCTCCTGGATCTCAGCAACTTCAGCTTCCGCTTCAGAGATGATCTCGTGTTTCTTCTCTGGGATGACCATGTCATCGATACCAACAGATGCACCTGAACGCGCTGCATAAGCAAAGCCGGTGTACATAGTCTGGTCAGCGAAGATAACGGTCGGCTTCAGGCCCAGAATGCGGTAACAGGTGTTCAGCATTTTGGAGATCGCTTTCTTGCCCAGCGCCTGGTTGACGATGGAGAAAGGCAGACCTTTCGGTACGATCATCCACAGAATGGCACGGCCAACGGTCGTGTCTTTCAGGCTGGTTTTCGCAACGAATTCGCCGTTTGCATCTTTTTCGTATTCGGTGATACGCACTTTAACGCGCGCATGCAGAGAGGCCAGGCCAGCGCGATAAATACGCTCAGCTTCTTTCGGGCCAGTCAGCACCATGCCTTCGCCTTTGGCGTTAACACAGTCACGGGTCATGTAGTACAGACCCAGTACAACGTCCTGAGAAGGAACAATGATTGGCTCACCGTTCGCTGGAGACAGGATGTTGTTAGTAGACATCATCAGCGCACGCGCTTCGAGCTGGGCTTCCAGCGTCAGCGGTACGTGAACAGCCATCTGGTCACCATCGAAGTCGGCGTTATATGCCGCACAAACCAGCGGGTGCAGCTGGATCGCTTTACCTTCGATCAGGACTGGCTCAAATGCCTGGATACCCAGACGGTGCAGGGTTGGTGCACGGTTCAGCAGTACCGGGTGTTCGCGGATAACTTCGTCCAGGATATCCCAAACGACAGCTTCTTCACGCTCAACCATTTTCTTAGCGGCTTTGATGGTGGTGGCCAGGCCACGCAGTTCCAGCTTGCCGTAGATGAACGGTTTGAACAGCTCCAGTGCCATTTTCTTCGGCAGACCGCACTGATGCAGACGCAGGTATGGACCTACGGTGATTACAGAACGACCGGAGTAGTCAACACGCTTACCGAGCAGGTTCTGACGGAAACGACCCTGTTTACCTTTGATCATGTCGGCCAAAGATTTCAGAGGACGTTTGTTAGAACCGGTGATCGCACGACCGCGACGACCGTTATCCAGCAGGGCATCTACCGCTTCCTGCAGCATACGTTTTTCGTTGCGTACGATGATGTCCGGCGCAGCCAGATCCAGCAGACGTTTCAGACGGTTGTTACGGTTGATCACGCGACGATACAGATCGTTCAGATCGGACGTTGCGAAACGACCACCATCCAGCGGAACCAGTGGACGCAGATCTGGCGGCAGAACCGGCAGAACGGTCAGGATCATCCACTCTGGCTTGTTACCAGACTGAACGAACGCTTCCAGCAGTTTGATACGCTTGGTCAGCTTTTTACGCTTGGTTTCGGAGTTGGTTTCGTTCAGCTCTTCACGCAGCTGCTCGCACTCTTGCTCCAGATCCATGCTCTTCAGCAGAGCCTGAATAGCTTCCGCACCCATCTTCGCGTCGAATTCGTCACCGAACTCTTCCAGCGCGTCCAGATACTGCTCTTCAGTCAGGATCTGATGACGTTCCAGGTTCGTCATCCCGCCTTCGATAACCACATAAGATTCGAAGTACAGAACACGTTCGATATCACGCAGCGGCATATCCAGCAGCAGACCGATACGGGACGGCAGTGATTTCAGGAACCAGATGTGAGCAGTCGGAGACGCCAGCTCGATGTGGCCCATGCGCTCACGGCGCACTTTGGTCTGGGTCACTTCAACGCCGCACTTCTCACAGATCACACCGCGGTGTTTCAGGCGCTTGTACTTACCGCACAGGCACTCGTAATCTTTTACTGGCCCGAAAATACGCGCACAGAAAAGGCCGTCACGCTCAGGCTTGAACGTACGGTAGTTGATGGTTTCCGGCTTTTTAACTTCACCGAAAGACCATGAACGGATCATGTCTGGCGAAGCCAGAGCAATTTTGATCGCATCAAACTCTTCGGTTTTAGTCTGCGCTTTCAGAAACTTTAATAAATCTTTCACGGATTTGCTCCCGTCGGAGTTAGCACAATCCGGTGCCGGGGGTTAACCCGGCACCAGTGACCTGTTTGAGCGAGAATTACTCGTCTTCCAGTTCGATGTTGATACCCAGCGAACGAATCTCTTTCAACAGTACGTTGAAGGATTCTGGCATGCCTGGTTCCATCTGATGGTTGCCGTCCACGATGTTCTTATACATCTTGGTACGACCGTTCACGTCATCAGACTTAACGGTGAGCATTTCCTGCAGGGTGTATGCCGCGCCGTATGCTTCCAGCGCCCACACTTCCATCTCCCCGAAGCGCTGACCACCGAACTGTGCCTTACCACCCAGCGGCTGCTGAGTAACCAGGCTGTAAGAACCGGTAGAACGAGCGTGCATCTTGTCGTCGACCAGGTGGTTCAGTTTCAGCATGTACATGTAACCTACGGTTACCGGACGTTCGAACTGTTCACCGGTACGGCCGTCAAACAGCGTAATCTGACCAGACGTTGGCAGACCACCCAGTTGCAGCAGCTCTTTAATTTCAGCTTCTTTTGCACCGTCGAATACCGGCGTTGCAATTGGCATACCTTTGCGCAGGTTCTCTGCCAGACGCAGCACTTCTTCATCGCTGAAGGTGTTCAGGTCGACTTTCTGACGCACGTCGGTACCCAGATCGTAGGCACGCTGGATGAATTCGCGCAGTTTCGCGACTTCCTGCTGCTGTTTCAGCATGGCGTTAATCTTGTCGCCGATGCCTTTCGCAGCCATACCCAGGTGAGTTTCCAGGATCTGACCAATGTTCATACGAGACGGTACGCCCAGTGGGTTCAGTACGATATCTACCGGCGTACCGTTAGCATCGTGCGGCATATCTTCGATCGGGTTGATCTTAGAGATAACACCCTTGTTACCGTGACGACCTGCCATCTTATCACCAGGCTGGATCTGACGTTTAACAGCCAGATAGACCTTAACAATCTTCAGCACGCCTGGTGCCAGATCGTCGCCCTGAGTGATTTTGCGGCGTTTCGCTTCGAGTTTTTTCTCGAACTCGTGTTTCAGTTCGTCATACTGCTCAGCCAGCTGTTCCAGCTGATTTTGTTTCTCTTCGTCGGTCAGGCCCAGTTCCAGCCAGCGATCGCGTGGCAGTTTGTCGAGCTTCTCAGCTTCAACGCCACCGGCAACCAGCACCGCATAGATACGGCTGAACAGACCCGCTTCGAGGATCTGCAGTTCTTCAGACAGGTCTTTCTTAGCCTGTTTGAGCTGCATCTCTTCGATTTCCAGCGCACGCTTATCTTTCTCAACGCCATCACGAGTGAAGACCTGAACGTCGATAACCGTACCGGAAACACCGTTTGGTACGCGCAGAGAAGAGTCTTTAACGTCAGACGCTTTCTCACCGAAGATGGCACGCAGCAGTTTCTCTTCTGGCGTCAGCTGGGTTTCACCTTTCGGCGTAACCTTACCAACCAGAATGTCGCCGCCGGTCACTTCCGCACCGATGTAAACAATACCGGATTCATCCAGTTTGGAGAGCGCAGCTTCACCCACGTTAGGGATGTCAGCAGTGATCTCTTCTGGCCCCAGCTTGGTGTCACGGGACACGCACGCCAGTTCCTGAATGTGGATGGTGGTGAAACGATCTTCCTGAACCACACGCTCGGAGACGAGGATGGAGTCTTCGAAGTTGTAACCGTTCCACGGCATGAACGCTACGCGCATGTTCTGACCGAGCGCCAGTTCACCGAGGTCGGTGGACGGACCGTCTGCCAGCACGTCGCCGCGCTCAACTGGCTCACCCAGAGATACGCAAGGCATCTGGTTGATACAGGTGTTCTGGTTAGAACGGGTGTATTTGGTCAGGTTATAAATGTCGATACCTGCTTCGCCCGGGTACATCTCGTCTTCGTTAACTTTGATAACGATACGGGAGGCATCCACGTACTGAACAGTACCGCCACGCTTAGCAACTGCAGTAACACCGGAGTCAACGGCAACAGCACGTTCCATACCGGTACCAACCAGCGGCTTATCAGCACGCAGAGTTGGAACGGCCTGACGTTGCATGTTCGCACCCATCAATGCACGGTTGGCGTCATCGTGTTCCAGGAACGGGATCAGGGACGCACCGACGGATACCACCTGCTGGGTGGATACGTCCATGTAGTCAACCTGGTCGCGGCTGAACAAGCTGGATTCGCCTTTGCTACGGCAGGTAACCAGATCTTCTACAAAGTGGCCTTCGTCATCCAGGTTGGAGTTCGCCTGAGCGATAACGTAGTTGCCTTCTTCGATAGCAGACAGATAATGAATTTCGTCGGTTACAACACCGTCGGTCACTTTACGATACGGGGTCTCGAGGAAACCGTATTCGTTAGTCTGTGCGTACACGGACAGGGAGTTGATCAGACCGATGTTTGGACCTTCAGGCGTTTCGATTGGACATACGCGACCGTAGTGCGTCGGGTGTACGTCTCGAACTTCGAAGCCTGCACGCTCACGGGTCAGACCGCCTGGGCCGAGTGCAGAGATACGACGCTTGTGCGTAATCTCAGACAGCGGGTTGTTCTGGTCCATGAACTGAGACAGCTGGCTGGAACCGAAGAACTCTTTCACTGCTGCAGAAATCGGCTTGGCGTTGATCATATCCTGAGGCATCAGGGTATCCAGATCGCCCAGAGACAGACGCTCTTTCACCGCACGCTCTACACGTACCAGGCCAACGCGGAACTGGTTTTCCGCCATTTCGCCTACGGAACGGATACGACGGTTGCCGAGGTGGTCGATGTCGTCCACTTCGCCTTTGCCGTTACGGATATCGATGAGCTTCTTCATCACTTCGATGATGTCGTCTTTGCTCAGGATACCGGAACCTTCGATTTCGTCGCGCAGCAGAGAACGGTTGAACTTCATACGACCAACCGCGGACAGATCGTAGCGGTCTTCGGAGAAGAACAGGTTCTCGAACAGGCTTTCAGCCGCTTCGCGAGTTGGTGGCTCACCAGGACGCATCATGCGGTAGATTTCAACCAGCGCGCTCAGACGATCGTTGGTTGGGTCGACGCGTACAGTCTCAGAGATGTACGGACCGTGGTCCAGATCGTTGGTGAACAGCGTTTCGATACGTTTGTGGCCAGCCTGACTCAGCTTAGCCAGCAGATCCAGGCTCAGCTCCATGTTAGCCGGGCAGATCAGCTCGCCAGTTGATTCATCAACGTAATCTTTCGCGGCTACTTTTCCTGCAATGTATTCAACCGGAACTTCGATGTGTTTGATATCATCTTTTTCCAGCTGGCGGATGTGGCGCGCGGTGATACGGCGACCTTTTTCCACATACACTTTGCCGTCGGCTTCGATGTCGAACGACGCGGTCTCACCACGCAGACGTTCCGGCACCAGCTCCATCTGCAGCTTGTTGTCGCGGATTTCAAAGATCACTTTCTCAAAGAACAGGTCCAGGATCTGCTCAGTGGTATAGTTCAGTGCACGCAGAATGATGGTTGCAGGCAGTTTACGACGACGGTCGATACGGACAAACAGGTTGTCTTTTGGATCGAACTCGAAGTCCAGCCAGGAACCACGGTAAGGAATGATGCGTGCGTTATACAGTACTTTACCGGAAGAGTGCGTTTTACCTTTATCGCTGTCGAAGAAGACGCCCGGGCTACGATGCAGCTGGGAAACGATAACACGCTCAGTACCGTTAATAACGAAAGTACCGTTGTCTGTCATGAGTGGAATTTCACCCATGTAGACTTCTTGTTCTTTAATGTCTTTTACGGTGCCTTCAGGCGCTTCGCGCTCGTAGATCACCAGACGCAGTTTTACGCGCAGCGGTGCGGAATAGGTCACGCCACGGATCTGACATTCCTGAACGTCAAACACCGGTTCGCCAAGGCGGTAGCTGACGTACTGCAGCTCGGAGTTACCGCTGTAGCTCTGAATCGGGAACACGGAGCGGAAGGCTGCTTCCAGACCGTACTGCCCTTCAGGATCTTGCTCGATAAACTTCTGGAACGAGTCAAGCTGGATAGAAAGGAGATATGGAATGTCCAGAACTTGTGGACGTTTACCAAAATCCTTACGAATACGTTTTTTCTCGGTATAGGAGTAAACCATAGGGTTCCTCAGCTCGCTGACAAGTCGACCCATCTGTCCGACGAAGGGACAGTTTGTGCAACACCATTTTGTGGACCGGAAAATTGAATACTTTCCGCAATACCTGTTGCTATCACGCTTAAACCATTTCATTGCGATTTACACAGAGCGAGCACCCTGTCGCAGTATATTAAGTCGTCGATAGAAACAAGCATTGTCAGGACAATCAGCAGTCAAACAGTGTGAAATGCTACTGATGCCTTACAGCGCAAAAAGGCTGGTGACTAAAAAGTCACCAGCCATCAGCCTAATGACTTAGGCTGCAACCAGAAAAGTTGGCTTATTTAACTTCAACTTCAGCGCCAGCTTCTTCCAGAGATTTTTTCAGTGCTTCTGCGTCGTCTTTGCTCACGCCTTCTTTCAGCGCAGCTGGAGCAGATTCTACCAGGTCTTTAGCTTCTTTCAGACCCAGACCGGTAGCGCCACGAACAGCTTTGATTACTGCAACTTTGTTCGCGCCAGCAGCTTTCAGAATTACGTCGAATTCAGTTTTCTCTTCAGCAGCGTCAGCAGCTGGGCCAGCAGCAACAGCTACAGCAGCAGCAGCAGAAACACCGAATTTTTCTTCCATTGCAGAGATCAGCTCAACAACGTCCATTACGGACATAGCGGATACTGCTTCAATGATTTGATCTTTAGTGATAGACATTTAAATTGTTCCTGAATATCAGAATAAGTTTATACGTAAGCAGATGCTTTATAAAGATAACTGCGATTAAGCAGCTTCTTTCACATCGCGTACAGCAGCCAGAGTACGAACCAGTTTGCCAGCCGAAGCTTCTTTCATGGTTGCCATCAGGCGTGCAATTGCTTCTTCGTAGGTCGGCAGAGTTGCCAGGCGGTCGATCTGAGACGCCGGGATCAGCTCACCTTCAAAGGCAGCGGCTTTGACCTCAAATTTTGCATTCGCTTTCGCGAACTCTTTGAACAGACGAGCAGCAGCGCCCGGGTGTTCCATAGAGTATGCAATCAGGGTCGGACCAACAAACGTGTCTTTCAGGCACTCAAAAGAGGTACCTTCAACAGCACGGCGCAGCAGGGTGTTACGAACAACACGCATGTAAACGCCAGCTTCACGACCTGCTTTACGCAGTTCAGTCATTTTGTCTACAGTAACGCCACGGGAATCCGCAACTACTGCAGACAGCGCGCCTTTGGCTACTTCGCTGACTTCAGCAACAATCGCTTGTTTGTCTTGAAGATTTAAAGCCATTAGCTTTGCTCCTGGATGTTTGCCGGAACTCATGTTCCGGAACTCACTTCACTCTCCCCAACGGAAAGAGCGTCTTAATACGGTGAGCAGAAACAAGCCAGAGTATCCAAAAATAATCTTAGCGTTCTGTCACCGTCTACGCAGGGGATTAAGTCTCTTGCGAAACACCTGCGGTCTTCGACGGAGGCCTGGATTAGGCCAGGCTCCAACGAACAATTCTTTTAGCCGCTAACTTTCGTTAGCAAACGTGGGGGTAAGATTGTAGACAAAATCACCGCCCACGTAAAGGCATTAGTTTGCAGCAGCGCTCAGGCCAGCCTGGTCAACTGCAACACCTGCACCCATGGTGGTGGAGATGCTAACTTTCTTGATGTACACGCCTTTCGCCTGAGTTGGTTTTGCTTTTTTCAGCGCAACCAGCAGAGCTTCCAGGTTTTCTTTCAGTTTGTCAGCGTCAAAGTCCACTTTACCGATGGTGGTGTGGATGATGCCGTTTTTGTCGTTACGATAACGAACCTGACCTGCTTTAGCGTTCTTAACCGCTTCAGCAACGTTAGGGGTTACAGTACCCACTTTCGGGTTTGGCATCAGGCCGCGTGGACCCAGAACCTGGCCCAGCTGGCCAACAACGCGCATTGCATCTGGAGAAGCAATAACAACGTCAAAGTTCATTTCGCCTTTCTTGATCTGATCAGCCAGATCTTCCATACCTACCAGTTCAGCGCCGGCAGCTTTAGCAGCTTCAGCGTTTGCACCCTGAGCAAATACAGCTACGCGAACGGAACGGCCAGTACCGTGTGGCAGTACAGTTGCGCCACGAACGTTCTGATCGGATTTACGCGCGTCGATGCCCAGGTTAACGGCAACGTCAACGCTTTCAACGAACTTAGCAGTTGCCAGTTCTTTCAGCAGAGCGATAGCTTCGTTGATGTCGTACTGTTTGGTCGCATCAACTTTGTCACGGATCACGGACATGCGCTTGGTCAGTTTAGCCATTTCTTAGTCCTCCACTACCAGGCCCATGGAACGTGCAGTACCTTCGATTGAGCGAGTCATCGCTTCAATGTCGGCACCAGTCATGTCGGCAGCTTTGGTCTGCGCGATTTCCTGCAGCTGAGCGCGGGAAATTTTACCCACTTTGTCTTTGTTCGGTTTACCGGAACCAGACTTGATACCAGCCGCTTTCTTCAGCAGAACTGCTGCAGGAGGGGTTTTGGTAACGAAAGTGAAAGAACGGTCAGCGTAAACAGTGATTACGACTGGGATTGGCAGACCTTTTTCCAGGGATTCCGTTTTTGCGTTGAACGCTTTACAGAATTCCATGATGTTCACACCCTGCTGACCCAGAGCTGGACCAACTGGTGGACTTGGGTTCGCCATACCAGCTGCAACCTGCAGCTTGACGTAGGCTTGTACTTTCTTAGCCATTCTAAAATCCTCTGATTGGGTAATAGCGCCTCAGTGAGGCTCCCCGTGAATAAAATTCGTTTTACGGGCCGGGCCCATAAAAACAAAAGGCGCGAAATTGTATTCCAATCTCGCGCCCTGTGCAACGATTAAATCGTCGCTTTTTTGATCGCTGCTTAGGCTTTTTCGACCTGCGCAAAGTCCAGTTCTACCGGGGTCGCACGACCGAAGATAGATACAGAAACTTTCAGGCGGGACTTTTCGTAGTCCACTTCTTCAACGACGCCGTTAAAGTCAGCAAACGGACCGTCATTAACACGAACCATTTCACCCGGTTCAAACAGCGTTTTCGGACGCGGCTTATCACCAACCTGCTGCAGGCGGTTCATAATCGCATCCACTTCTTTGTCGCTGATTGGCGCCGGACGGTCAGACGTGCCGCCGATAAAGCCCATCACGCGCGGTACGCTGCGCACCAGGTGCCAGCTCGCGTCGTTCATCACCATCTGAACCAGCACGTAACCCGGGAAGAATTTGCGCTCGCTTTTGCGACGCTGGCCGCCACGGATCTCGACCACTTCTTCGGTCGGAACCATAACTTCGCCAAATAACTCTTCCATGTTGTGTAATTTGATATGCTCACGCAGCGACGTTGCTACGCGGCCTTCAAAACCGGAAAACGCCTGAACGACGTACCAGCGCTTTTTAGGGGCTTCAGACATCTCAGAACCTCAGGCCAGTGATAAAGGATACCAGGCGAACCAGAATACCATCCAGTCCCCACAGGATCAGTGACATTACAGCGGTAACCGCCGCTACGATCAGCGTGGTGTGCAATGTTTCCTGGCGAGTCGGCCAAATTACCTTACGGACTTCGGTACGCGCTTCGCGAGCAAAAGCGACGGTCGCTTTGCCTTTCGTCGTCAACAGCGCGACACCACCCGCTGCAGCAATCAGAATTACCACTGCAAGCGCGCGTAGCGGCAGCATCATGTCACGATAAAGGTAGTTGCCGACAATCGCTACGATCAGCAGAACGGCTACTACTACCCATTTCATCGCTTCCAGGCCGCGCCCGCTCCCTTGAGCTTCGGTATTCGCACTCATAAACCAACCTGTCAGAAGTATTCTACAAACATTTTCACCCCGCGATTGCGAGGCAAACCAAATCGAAATGCTAATTCGCTTTTCGAATTATACGCTCTCTGCAGAGCCTGTCTCAGCAATGATTATGACAAAAATAATCACTGATGAGCCAGGTTCTGACGTGAAAGCGTGCAAAAAGGGCATCAAATGATGCCCTTTTATTGCGCATTGCGTCAAATGTTATCAGCAATTAGCCGAGAACTTTAGCAACCACGCCCGCGCCAACGGTACGGCCACCTTCACGGATTGCGAAACGCAGACCGTCGTCCATCGCGATTGGGTGGATCAGCGTCACAACCATCTTGATGTTGTCGCCTGGCATTACCATCTCAACGCCTTCTGGCAGTTCGATGGTACCGGTCACGTCAGTAGTACGGAAGTAGAACTGTGGACGGTAGCCTTTGAAGAACGGAGTATGACGGCCGCCTTCGTCTTTGGACAGGATGTACACTTCAGATTCGAACTTGGTGTGTGGCTTGATTGAGCCTGGCTTCGCCAGAACCTGACCACGTTCGATTTCTTCACGTTTGATACCACGCAGCAGAACACCAACGTTCTCACCAGCACGGCCTTCGTCCAGCAGTTTGCGGAACATTTCAACGCCAGTACAGGTAGACTTCG
>NZ_JBIMQP010000024.1:0-29886 GCF_043945315.1 Enterobacter cloacae complex sp. 2024EL-00227 | reverse complement strand
TCGATTACATTGAAGTGTTCTACAACCGGGCCCGGCGCCACAGTCACCTCGGCGGCCTCAGTCCGGAGGCCTTCGAACAGGCCTCATCGTGAGGACAGAATTTGTCTACGGGCGTGGGGTCAGTCCATATCACTCGTACTAGACTCTCCGGAGGACCAGGGGAATGACCGGGTCTGTTACGGTGAGGGAATCTGTAAACCTCAGGATTTTTGCCGGGAAAGTACGTATAACTGCTATCTTGATTAGTAAATGTTAAAATTTGTAGGTATCCACCCGTTAAACAAAATGATTAATATCTAAAAATACTCGTTGAACACCCGTGCCGTAATAATGAAGTACATTAAAAACGTTATCCGGTCATGTGAAGCTGAGACCGTCTCTTCGTCATGTAAAATGCCGTACTTTCTTTGTCGTGAAGAATGACCGGGTTAAGTCCATAAGGTTGAGAGGAAGTCTGCAGATGTGATACGCTCAAGGCGAGATTTATCTCAGTGAGAACTCACGGCAACAAAAAGTTTTTGGACAACAAAACACAAAGTTGTTTTGGACTGTAGGAGTCCAAGAGACAATGACATTACATACAACGCCGTGTAACGGATTTTACATTATTACAAAGCCTGTGTTACAAGAGAGTTATGGACATGATTGAAAAAATATGTGAAGTAATTGATGGTGAATACGTCTGTGATATAGATATTAGCGTTGAAGAATGGAAGATTTTATTAAGGGATAAAAAAGTTTTTGATGACAAAAGTATTGCAGCGTTAAAAAAATGGTTCATTGAGCCAGACCATTCCTGTACATGTTTCGATATCGGCAAGAAGTACGACCTGCACAGTATGAGTGCTAATGGTGTAATCAATGGGTTGGGTGGAAGAGTTCAGAAGCAGCTTGGCCGATTCGAGGTTAAAGGAGTCGGAAAGATTGCTTCCGGGACAAAATTCATTACAGTCATGAAAAGTAGAGAAATTAAAGGAAACCCAAAGCGAAATTTATGGACTATCCGTGAAGAACTTGTTCAGGCAATAAAAGAACTAGATTTTTTTAGTACGAACGAAAGCTCAAGCATTGATTTTTACTCAGATAATGATTTGATCACTGCTCTAGAAGAAAGTAATCACTTTGACGTTACTCAGACATTTGAGTATAGCGAAAAAGCGAAACCTAAGAAAGCTGCAATAGAAGTCAAAAATGGACTCTCATACCCAAGAAGTAAATCTGTTTCAAAAAATGCGCTTAACAAAGCTGATTATAAATGTGAAATTAATTGCGACCATCCAACGTTCAGAAGGCGAAACTCTCCTCTAAATTACACAGAACCTCATCACATTGTCCCGATGTCAAAGCAAGACTATTTTGAGAATTCACTGGATGTGGAAGAGAATATCATATCACTATGTTGCAACTGCCATAAACAAATTCATCTTGGCAAGGGGTTTGAAGATATGTTGAGGAAAATATATGCCGAGCGGAAAGATGTATTAAAAAAAGCGGGAATCGAGATATTATTAGAGGATTTGATTCTTTTTTACAAGATGGAAGGTAATTAATCTTCGAGAAGATGCATGCTTATTTTTATTTTTTTAGCAATGAATGTGAAATACTGCCTGACTATCAATCCTGTCATGTGGTTCAGATTTATGGGGGAGGATTTTAATATTTTACCAGCATGGCATGTCGATCAATCGGTTAAGTATAGCGCCAGGTAACCAGACGGATTTTCCCTCTCAGGCGGGAGTCGTTACCCATCGTCCAGTACCTGATTAAAAGTAGGAGTAATTACAAGAAAATTAAATTGTATGACTATTATTTCCGTTCAGAAAAGAAAGTTACATTAAAAACCCGAAATTATTCGGGTTTTTAATTAGTTAAGTACTATATATTTTCGTGTCCGGGGGTACCCTAAGAGGGTGCGCAAGACAACACTCCAGTGTTCATTATTTATGATTGTCAAGCCATTTATTCATCTGCTCAATTTCACCTTTTTGAGCTTTAATGATGTCCTGCGCAAGCTTCCTCATTTCGGGATCTTTTCCGTATTTGAGCTCGGTCTCAGCCATTGCGATTGCCCCTTCATGGTGTGCGATCATACCTTTTGCAAAGGCCTTATCGGGATTGGATTCATTAACGGCGGCCATTATTTTGTCATGCATACCTTTCATGCCGGACATATATTCCTGTGACGATGCCGATGAGGATATATCTGACATTTTCATTTCTGAATGTTCTGCGGAAATCGCTGGCAGGGATAACATCAGTATAACAAAAAGCGAATTTGTGATTTTCATATAATAAACCCTTTCAGATGGTTACCGGATAAGTTTAGCTGAGTCAGACAAAAAAGCCCCCTGACGGGGGGCAAAAATGTAGCAACGTTGTTTCAGGAAAATCTATCAGGGAAAGGGTAACCGCACGGAAACTTCAGTTGTCATCAGCCCGCATTGATCATGCGGCGGTGTGCATCAGCCATAGCCTGATGGGGGCCGGACTGACCGTTATTCGTAAATTCATGGGCAACAGCTGCTCTTTCATGTTCATTCATCGCCGCAAACGAAGTCGCCGGACGGGAAGCGTTAACGGTGCCAGTTCCCATCATCTTCTGATGACTTTCCGCCATTTTCTGGTGCGCATCCGCCGAGCCGTTCGTCATGGTTTCATGAGCAATAATGGCCTGTTCATGCTGGTCCATACCGGTCATACGAGGAGCAGTCCCCTGGAGCCCGACAGGAGCCGCAGCAGACTGCATCTGGTGAGCAGGAGCCTGTGCATTGTTGACGCGATCATGGATATTCACGGTTTCAGTGGCCCAGGCCGATGAAATTAAACCAAAGCCCAGCAAAGATGCTAATACGATATTTTTCATGATAACTCTCCATTTCTGAATTAGTGATGTCCGGGGAAGTACAACCGGTGTTTTCAGTTCCATAACTGAAACAAGTTCGGCAGCGTTTATTTCTCCGGAAGAGGGCTGGATATTCATTTCCTGGCGTACTCTGACGCCGGGTATTGATGAAGCAATCCAGCCTTCCTGATAAGTTGCACTAATTATATCGAATGGCTTCTGTTTGCTGCATGACAGGCTAATGACATCTTTGTCATTTACATCTTTATTTTCAGCATTGGGTTTCCGGGATCATTTTCTCCAGTCTGGGCACGGATAAGATAAAACGCGTGGAGCGTACGTCTGATTCCACCTGCACTCTTCCGTGATGTGCTTCCACGATTGACTTCACAATCGCAAGGCCGATGCCGCTGCCTTCTCCTTTTCGTTGTCTGGATGGATCCACCCGATAAAAACGGTCAAACAGCCTTGATAAATGTTCTTCAGGGATCGGTTTCCCCGGATTTTCAATCACAAGGTCAAAAAAGCTCTCCTGCTCTCTTATTGAGACGGTGATTGCCTGTCCCTCCGGGGTATAACGCAGGGCATTGGATAACAGATTATTGATCGCCCTTCTGAACATTTGTGGATCTCCCTCAACCAGGCAGGGCATCCCGTCAAATTTGAGCGTGATATTGCGTTCTTCGGCCCAGGCTTCGAAAAACTCGAAGACTTTCATGACTTCCGCTCTGAGGTCAAACATGACCCTGTCAGGTATCAGCTGATTATTGTCTGCCTGCGCCAGGAACAGCATGTCGCTGACCATTTTGGTCATCCGGTTATACTCTTCCAGGCTGGAGTAGAGGACATCCTCAAGTTCCTTCTGGGTTCGATCCTGACTCAGCGCGATTTCAGTCTGTGTCACCAGATTGGTGATGGGCGTTCTGATCTCGTGCGCGATATCGGCAGAGAAATTGGCCTGGCGGGTAAAGACATCCTCAATCTTTCCAATCATATGATTGAACGAGATAACCAGCTGCTCCAGCTCAATGGGAACGCGTGTCGGTTCCAGTCGCGCATCAAGATTCTCGGAGGTGATGTTTTTAATGGCATTGCTGACATTACGAAGGGGCAGGTGCCCCTGACGGACAGCGATTCGAATGATCAGAACAATCAACAGGCTTATCACGACGGCAATCGCAATCAGGTTCTTTTTCAGCGCATCGAGGTAATGGAGATGGAAATTAATGGATAGGCCAGTCAGCATGACATAGTTCTGCTGTTTGCCCTGAAATATCGCCTGACCAGAGGAGGCGATAATCCTGTATGTTTCCATCTTCATTTCGGACCCGGTATCCATCGGTCCCGCAGGATCCTCCACCGTCCAGAGAAAGACATCCCGTGCGCGGCTGTGCTCGCTAAAATCTGCTGAATTCACTGCCGGGCGTAGTGCCGCCCCCTGAGCTGAGCTAAAGAGCACTTCACCCCTGGGATTGAGGAGCAAAAGGGCAACGTTGCGGTAGCTGGCAATTGATTCCTTTATTTTGCTTATTTTTTTATCATCCGGATCCACCGGGGACTGCAGTATACGGTTCAGTGTGGTGCTGATTTGTTGAAGATCGCTGACATCCTGCTCGGCAAAATGATTTTCAACAGAATGCAGCATAAACCAGGTGAAGGCGATAAACGCCAGTATTGTGGACAGGCTGATAAAAAAGGTCAGCCGCAGAGCGAGTGAGAAAGGTCGTCTGGACGGTTTGCTATGCATCCGGGATCTCCAGCATGTAGCCCACGCCCCGCACTGTCTGGATCAGTTTTGTCCCGTAATCGTTGTCTATTTTAGCGCGGAGTCGCTTTACTGCGACATCAATCGCGTTAGTGTCGCTGTCAAAATTCATGTCCCAGACCTGAGAGGCAATCAGGGAGCGGGGAAGAACTTCTCCCTGATGGCGAATGAAGAATTCCAGCAAGCTGAACTCTTTACTGGTGAGCACAATGCGGTTCCCGGCGCGGCTGACTTTTCTGGATACGAGATCAACCGAGAGGTCAGCCACTTTAAGCTGGCTTTCCGTGATCATCGTGTTTCCCCGCCTGAGGAGGGTTCTTACCCGGGCGAGCAGTTCAGCAAACGCAAAGGGCTTCACCAGATAATCGTCCGCACCCAGCTCAAGTCCTTTGACCCTGTGTTCAATCGTGCCAAGGGCCGTCAGCAGTAATACCGGCATCCCCTTTCCGGCACTGCGCAGCATACGGATGATATCCCAGCCGTTTACATCAGGCAGCATGATATCCAGGATGACTAAATCATACTCGGCTGTCATGGCAAGATGATATCCGGTCAGACCATTATCAGCGTGATCCACGACGAACCCCGCCTCTGTCAGCCCCTTGCTGAGATATTCACCTGTTTTAATTTCGTCTTCAACGATTAATATTTTCATCATGCTCCCCGGCTGGCTGCTAATGTCATTTTATTGCGCCCACGATCGTTATCAACGGATTACAGCAAAAATGACAACATTGTCATTATCCTGTCACCCGGCAAACAGAGAGCGTTCGGTAAAGTATCCCTATCAATACTCTGGACTTCGTTTGAACCATTTACCAGGTCTGCCTGTACGAGAAGCGTTATGTTCAAATTAAAATTACTCAGCATCAGTACCATATTCATCCTGGCTGGTTGTGTTTCTCTGGCACCTGAATATCAGCGTCCGCCAGCTCCGGTTCCCCAGCAGTTTTCATTGTCTAAAAACAGTCTGACGCCTGCGGTAAACAGCTATCAGGATACGGGCTGGCGAAACTTTTTTGTCGATCCCCAGGTCAGCAGGCTGATCGGTGAAGCCCTGAATAATAACCGTGATTTGAGAATGGCTGCCCTGAAGGTTGAAGAGGCCCGGGCCCAGTTCAACGTCACGGATGCAGATCGTTATCCCCAGTTGAATGCCTCATCCGGGATCACATACAACGGTGGTCTGAAAGGTGACAAGCCGACCATACAGGAGTACGACGCGGGTCTGGAGCTCAGCTATGAGCTCGATTTTTTTGGCAAACTTAAGAACATGAGTGAGGCTGATCGCCAGAACTACTTTGCCAGCGAAGAAGCCCGTCGTGCCGTACACATCCTGCTGGTCTCCAACGTTTCACAGAGCTATTTCAGCCAGCAACTGGCGTACGAACAACTCCGTATTGCGCGGGAAACGCTGAAAAATTATGAACAGTCCTATGCTTTCGTTGAGCAACAGCTCGTGACCGGGAGTACGAACGTTCTGGCACTTGAACAGGCGAGAGGACAAATCGAAAGTACCCGCGCCGAAATAGCCAAACGAGAAGGCGATCTGGCTCAGGCAAACAATGCCCTGCAACTGGTGCTGGGAACGTACCGCGCACTTCCGTCAGAAAAAGGGATGAAAGGCGGGGAGATCGCACCAGTAAAATTGCCACCAAATCTATCTTCACAAATTTTGCTGCAGCGACCGGATATTATGGAAGCGGAATATCAGCTGAAAGCGGCTGATGCCAATATTGGCGCAGCGCGAGCGGCCTTTTTCCCCTCCATTACCCTGACCAGTGGTCTTTCCGCAAGCAGTACGGAGCTGTCAAGCCTGTTTACGTCAGGAAGTGGAATGTGGAATTTTATCCCTAAAATTGAAATTCCTATTTTTAATGCTGGCAGGAATAAAGCCAATCTGAAGCTGGCTGAAATTCGCCAGCAACAATCGGTGGTTAATTACGAACAAAAAATTCAGTCAGCCTTTAAGGATGTTTCCGACACGCTTGCGCTGCGCGACAGCCTTAGCCAGCAACTTGAGTCACAGCAGCGTTATCTTGATTCACTTCAGATAACTCTCCAGCGTGCCAGAGGATTATATGCAAGTGGTGCTGTCAGTTACATCGAAGTGCTGGATGCAGAACGTTCCCTCTTCGCTACGCAGCAAACCATTCTCGATCTTACCTATTCCCGACAGGTTAACGAAATTAATCTGTTTACCGCGCTGGGTGGCGGTTGGGTAGAGTAAATTTATTTAATTAATCAGGAAATTAAAAATGCGTAATTCACTTAAAGCCGTTTTATTTGGTGCCTTCTCTGTCATGTTTTCTGCCGGTCTTCATGCTGAAACACATCAGCATGGCGATATGAATGCTGCCAGTGATGCTTCGGTACAGCAGGTTATCAAGGGCACCGGTGTCGTTAAAGACATTGATATGAATAGTAAAAAGATTACCATTTCGCACGAAGCAATCCCTGCTGTGGGCTGGCCTGCAATGACCATGCGCTTCACTTTTGTTAATGCAGACGACGCTATCAATGCCCTGAAAACCGGCAACCATGTCGATTTCTCGTTTATTCAGCAGGGCAATATCTCCTTACTCAAAAGCATTAACGTTACGCAATCCTGATTATCAGTCCGGAGCGAATACATCCAGTGCGCCTGAACATTCATTAAGGGATTACTGTGAATGAATGATCGGGCGCATATGCCAGGTGTTTTGATTTTTCAGCGAGAAATTGTATGGCTTCTTTAAAGATAAAATATGCTGCAATAATTATCAGCAGCCTCATAGCAGGGGGGCTGATATCGGTTACTGCCTGGCAGTATGTAAACTCATCACAAAAAACAGTACAAACCGAACAAAAGGCACCGGAGCGAAAGGTACTTTTCTGGTATGACCCGATGAAACCGGATACCAAATTTGATAAACCCGGAAAATCTCCCTTTATGGATATGGACCTGGTGCCGAAATATGCTGATGAAAGTGGCGATAAAAGCAGTGGCGGGATCCGTATCGATCCAACCCAGGTTCAGAATCTGGGATTAAAAACGCAAAAAGTTACGCGAGGAATGCTGAATTATTCCCAGACAATCCCGGCTAATGTCAGTTACAACGAGTATCAGTTTGTCATTGTGCAGGCGCGTTCTGACGGTTTCGTCGAAAAAGTGTATCCCCTGACGATTGGCGATCATGTGAAGAAAGGCACTCCGCTTATCGATATCACCATTCCTGAATGGGTTGAGGCACAAAGTGAGTTCCTGCTGTTATCCGGTACAGGCGGTACGTCAACCCAGATAAAAGGGGTTCTGGAGCGACTTCGTCTGGCTGGTATGCCGGAAGAGGATATTCAAAGGCTGCGTTCAACCCGCACAATCCAGACCCGTTTTACCATTAAAGCACCTATTGATGGTGTCATTACTGCGTTTGACCTGCGCACCGGAATGAATATTTCGAAAGATAAAGTAGTGGCTCAGATTCAGGGGATGGACCCGGTCTGGATCAGCGCTGCAGTGCCAGAATCTATCGCCTATCTGCTGAAAGATACGTCGCAGTTTGAAATTTCGGTACCGGCTTATCCGGATAAAACATTCCATGTCGAAAAATGGAACATTCTTCCCAGCGTGGATCAGACAACCCGCACGCTTCAGGTCCGTCTCCAGGTTTCTAATAAGGATGAGTTTCTCAAGCCGGGCATGAATGCCTATCTGAAACTGAATACCAGGAGCCAGGAGATGCTGCTGATACCAAGCCAGGCCGTTATCGATACCGGCAAAGAACAGCGCGTGATTACTGTTGATGATGAAGGCAAGTTTGTGCCGAAACAGATCCACGTTCTGCATGAATCACAGCAACAGTCCGGCATTGGCTCCGGCCTGAATGAAGGCGATACCGTGGTGGTCAGTGGCCTGTTCCTCATTGACTCCGAAGCCAATATTACGGGCGCGCTGGAACGTATGCGCCACCCTGAAAAAACAGAAAACAGTATGCCAGCAATGTCTGAGCAGCCTGTAAATATGCATTCAGGGCACTGAGGAGACGACGATGATTGAATGGATTATCCGGCGCTCTGTCGCCAACCGTTTCCTGGTCATGATGGGCGCACTGTTTCTCAGCATCTGGGGCACATGGACGATAATTAACACGCCGGTCGATGCGCTGCCTGACCTGTCAGATGTGCAGGTCATTATTAAAACCAGCTATCCCGGACAGGCCCCGCAGATTGTAGAAAACCAGGTCACCTATCCGCTTACCACCACCATGCTGTCCGTACCTGGCGCAAAAACCGTGCGTGGCTTTTCACAGTTCGGTGATTCGTATGTGTATGTCATTTTTGAAGACGGCACCGATCTGTACTGGGCCCGTTCGCGCGTGCTGGAATACCTGAATCAGGTTCAGGGCAAACTGCCTGCGGGTGTGAGCTCTGAAATCGGCCCGGACGCCACGGGAGTGGGCTGGATATTTGAATATGCCCTTGTCGATCGCAACGGAAAACACGACCTTTCAGAACTGCGCTCTCTGCAGGACTGGTTCCTGAAATTTGAGCTGAAAACCATCCCGAACGTGGCTGAGGTCGCTTCGGTTGGCGGCGTGGTGAAACAGTACCAGATTCAGGTCAATCCGGTAAAACTGTCCCAGTACGGTATCAGCCTGCCCGAAGTGAAACAGGCACTTGAATCGTCTAACCAGGAGGCCGGTGGCTCATCCGTTGAAATGGCCGAAGCGGAGTATATGGTCCGTGCCAGCGGTTATCTTCAGAGCATTGATGATTTTAATAACATCGTCCTGAAAACAGGTGAGAACGGCGTGCCGGTTTATCTGCGGGATGTTGCCCGCGTGCAGACCGGGCCCGAAATGAGGCGTGGTATTGCCGAGCTGAACGGCCAGGGAGAAGTCGCTGGCGGCGTGGTGATCCTGCGGTCGGGTAAAAATGCGCGCGACGTTATCACGGCAGTGAGGGATAAACTGGAGACGCTGAAGGCCAGCCTGCCGGAAGGCGTTGAAATCGTGACCACCTACGATCGCAGCCAGTTAATCGACCGGGCGATTGATAACCTCAGTTCCAAACTTCTGGAAGAGTTTATCGTGGTGGCCATCGTCTGTGCTCTGTTCCTGTGGCACGTACGTTCTGCCCTGGTGGCGATTATCTCTCTGCCGCTTGGCCTGTGTATCGCCTTTATCGTCATGCACTTCCAGGGACTGAACGCCAATATCATGTCGCTGGGAGGGATAGCGATTGCCGTCGGTGCGATGGTGGATGCCGCCATTGTGATGATTGAAAATGCGCACAAACGGCTTGAGGAGTGGGATCATCAGCATCCGGGTGAGCAGATTGACAACGCCACCCGCTGGAAGGTGATTACCGACGCCTCCGTGGAAGTGGGACCCGCGTTGTTCATTAGCCTGCTGATCATCACCCTGTCCTTTATTCCTATCTTTACCCTGGAAGGGCAGGAAGGTCGTCTGTTTGGCCCGCTGGCATTCACGAAAACGTACTCCATGGCGGGAGCGGCCGCACTGGCCATCATCGTCATTCCTATTCTGATGGGATTCTGGATCCGGGGGAAAATTCCTGCCGAGACAAGTAACCCCCTGAACCGGGTGCTGATCAAAGCGTATCATCCTTTGCTGCTGCGGGTCCTCCACTGGCCAAAAACAACCCTGCTGGTTGCGGCCTTGTCCATTTTCACGGTTATCTGGCCACTGAGTCAGGTGGGCGGTGAATTTCTGCCGAAGATTAACGAGGGCGATCTGCTGTATATGCCGTCGACCTTGCCTGGCGTCTCTCCGGCAGAAGCTGCAGCGCTCCTGCAGACAACAGACAAGTTAATCAAAAGCGTTCCTGAAGTGGCTTCTGTATTTGGCAAGACCGGTAAAGCAGAGACCGCAACGGATTCCGCGCCGCTCGAAATGGTGGAAACCACGATCCAGCTCAAACCTGAGGATCAGTGGCGTCCCGGCATGACAATTGACAAGATTATTGATGAACTCGACAGGACAGTCCGTTTACCGGGTCTGGCAAACCTCTGGGTGCCGCCTATCCGTAACCGTATTGATATGCTCTCAACCGGGATCAAAAGCCCGATAGGTATCAAAGTGTCCGGGACTGTTCTGTCCGATATCGACGCGACGGCGCAGAGTATCGAGGCGGTAGCCAAAACCGTGCCTGGCGTGGTGTCTGTCCTGGCTGAGCGACTTGAGGGCGGGCGCTACATCGATATCGATATCAACCGGGAGAAAGCCTCCCGCTACGGGATGACGGTAGGTGATGTCCAGCTGTTCGTCTCTTCAGCAATCGGAGGTGCTATGGTGGGTGAGACGGTTGAAGGGGTGGCCCGGTACCCTATTAACATTCGCTACCCGCAGGATTACCGGAACAGTCCGCAGGCGCTGAAACAGATGCCGATCCTGACCCCGATGAAGCAGCAGATCACGCTGGGCGATGTCGCGGATATTAACGTCGTTTCTGGACCAACCATGCTGAAAACCGAAAATGCCCGGCCAGCCAGCTGGATTTATGTTGATGCCCGCGGCAGGGACATGGTGTCGGTGGTTAACGACATTAAGACGGCCATCAGCGAGAAAGTGAAACTGAGACCGGGAACCAGTGTGGCATTCTCCGGACAGTTTGAACTGCTTGAGCATGCCAACAAGAAACTGAAGCTGATGGTGCCGATGACGGTGATGATCATTTTCATCCTGTTGTATCTGGCATTCCGCCGGGTTGACGAAGCCCTGCTGATCCTGATGAGCCTGCCGTTCGCCCTGGTTGGCGGAATATGGTTCCTGTACTGGCAGGGCTTCCATATGTCAGTGGCGACCGGAACCGGGTTTATCGCCCTGGCCGGGGTGGCAGCAGAGTTTGGCGTGGTCATGCTGATGTATCTGCGTCATGCCATTGAAGCGCACCCGGAATTGTCCCGTAAAGAGACGTTCACACCGGAAGGTCTTGATGAAGCCCTCTATCATGGTGCCGTACTGCGTGTCCGGCCGAAAGCCATGACCGTGGCGGTGATCATTGCGGGTCTGCTGCCAATACTCTGGGGAACCGGCGCAGGTTCAGAAGTCATGAGCCGTATTGCGGCACCCATGATTGGTGGGATGATCACGGCTCCGCTGCTGTCCCTGTTCATTATTCCTGCCGCCTACAAATTAATCTGGCTGCGCAGACATAAAAAAAGCGTGTCCTGAACCTGAAAGGGCACCCCCTGTGGGTGTCCTTCTTTACTGATTCACCCTGACGTCAGGGTTTATATCGATAATATACAGAGGTGAGTATGAAAAAAGTGGTTCTAATGGCGCTGGCTCTCGGCCTTTCACTACCCGCGATGGCGAGTGAAAAAGTGATTGATATGTACAAATCTGAAAACTGTGGCTGTTGTTCCCTGTGGGGCAAAGCGATGGAAAAAGACGGGTTCGAAGTACGAACTCACGTCATGAATGATCAGGCGCTGTCAGCCCTGAAAGAAAAGCATGCTGTTCCTGCAGGACTACGAAGTTGTCATACCGCGGTTGCCGGTAATTTGATCATTGAAGGCCATGTGCCTGCGACAACGATACATAAGGCAATGCAGTCTGGTTCGGGTATATACGGTCTCGCCACCCCCGGTATGCCAGCAGGAAGTCCTGGAATGGAGATGGGAGCCCGAAAAGAGGCTTACGATGTTATCGCATTCTCACCGGATGGAAGTAAAAAAGTCTTCCAGCGAATCGAATAGTCAGCGGAACGGCTGATAACGGGACGCCGGTAGCAGGCACTCCTGTGCCGGCGATATTCGTGGTAATCGCATCCATGACATACCCTGAAGACAGAAGATGCTTCGGTATGCATAAGGAGAGTTACTGTGAAAAATGACAATGCAGTGCAACACAACAACCAGACTGCTTCTGAGCAGACATTATCCCCGGACGAGGGCCACGTATTGCATAAGGTGAGAGATCCCGTGTGCGGGATGGTCATCCTGCCTGACAAGGCGCACAGCAGCATTCGATACCAGGACCATCAGCTTTATTTCTGCTCCGCCAGCTGTGAGAGCAAATTTAAAGCCCATCCCGATCATTATTTTACCGAAGATGCCAGTGAACATTCCCATCACCATCACCACGATCATCACGAAGTCAGCCCTGATCAGATAAAACAGCCTCACAACCAGGCGGAAAAAGAGAATTCTGAAGGTGTGTGGACATGTCCGATGCACCCGGAGATACGCCGCAGTGGTCCCGGAAGCTGTCCTGTCTGTGGAATGGCACTGGAGCCGCTCGTAGCTACGGCATCCACGGGGCCGAGTGATGAACTTCACGACATGACAAGACGCTTCTGGCTGGGGTTGTTGCTGGCGTTTCCGGTTCTGGTACTCGAAATGGGATCTCATCTGTTTCCCGACTTGAGGAATACAGTACCGCCACAGTACAACACATGGCTGCAGTTGCTTCTGGCCTCCCCTGTCGTGTTGTGGTGTGGCTGGCCATTCTTCGCCCGGGCCGGAATGTCGTTACGTAACCGCTCCCTGAATATGTTTACCCTTGTTGCAATGGGGACCGGCGTAGCCTGGGTTTACAGCGTCATTGCAACCGTCTTCCCCTCCTGGTTTCCTGCATCGTTCAGAAACATGGATGGCCTGGTGGCCGTTTATTTTGAAGCCGCAGCAGTTATTACGGTGCTTGTTCTGCTGGGACAGGTTCTTGAGCTGCGGGCACGGGAACAAACCTCAGGCGCCATTACTGCGCTTCTGAACCTTGCCCCCAAAACCGCCAGACGGCTGGATCATGACGGTCATGAAACGGATATTAATGCGGAAGATGTCCTGCCTGGCGATAAGCTCCGCATCAGACCTGGAGAGAGTATTCCGGTCGACGGTATCGTGATCGAAGGCAAAACAACCGTGGATGAATCGATGGTGACCGGGGAGTCTATGCCGGTTACCAAAACGAAGGGTGACCCTGTCATTGGGGGGACGATTAATCAGACAGGTAGTCTTATCATCCGTGCAGAGAAAGTCGGTGATGAAACGATGCTCTCACGAATTGTTCAGATGGTCGCTGATGCACAGCGTTCGCGTGCCCCCATCCAGAGAATGGCAGACAGCGTTTCAGGCTGGTTTGTTCCTCTGGTGATACTTATCGCGGTTGTTGCTTTCTTGATCTGGTCTGTCTGGGGGCCCGAGCCCAGGATGGCGCACGGTCTCATTGCGGCTGTGTCGGTCCTGATTATTGCCTGTCCCTGCGCGCTGGGACTGGCCACGCCGATGTCGATAATGGTGGGGGTGGGCAAAGGCGCCCAGGCCGGGGTGTTAATCAAGAATGCCGAAGCCCTTGAGCGTCTTGAAAAAGTGGACACGCTGGTTGTCGACAAAACAGGCACGCTCACGGAAGGTTCGCCTACGGTGACAGGGATTATCAGTCTCAGTCCGGGTGGGGAAATATCTCTTTTACGTGTAACAGCTGCAGTGGAAAAAGGTTCGCAGCATCCGTTGGGTATGGCTGTTGTCAGAGCCGCGCATGAAAAGGGGATCGTGATACCTGCCGTCAGTAATTTCAATGCCCCGTCGGGGAAAGGTGTCTCAGGCGATGTCGAAGGTCAACGGGTTGTTATTGGTAATGAACTGGCTATGCAGGAAAACAGTATCGTTATTGATAATCAAAAGGCCGTTGCGGATACGTTGCGGATGGAAGGCGCTACCGTTATCTATGTGGCCACAGACGGGAACCTTGCAGGCCTGATAGCTATCTCGGATCCCGTGAAAGCAACCACGCCGGATGCGCTTAAAGCTTTGCGTCAGGCGGGGATCCGCATTGTTATGCTCACCGGTGATAACCAGCTTACTGCTGAAGCAGTCGCACGGAAACTGGGAATAGATGAGGTTGAAGCCGGGATTCTGCCGGATGGCAAAAAAGCAGTGATAACCCGACTGAAAGAGTCTGGCCATGTGGTTGCGATGGCCGGAGACGGTGTGAATGATGCCCCGGCGCTGGCAGCGGCTGACGTGGGTATAGCCATGGGAACGGGTACAGATGTGGCAATAGAAAGTGCTGGAGTCACCCTTCTCAAAGGCGATTTGATGATACTCAACAGGGCCCGTCATCTGTCAGAGATCACCATGAAAAATATCCGGCAGAATCTGTTTTTTGCGTTTATCTACAATGCTCTTGGGGTGCCTGTAGCTGCAGGTCTGCTTTATCCTGTGTATGGAATACTGCTGTCGCCAGTTATTGCGGCGGCGGCCATGGCCCTTTCCTCCGTTAGCGTCATTGCAAATGCGTTGCGTCTGAAAAGTGTCAGGCTCGGGAAATAACACTGAGTGAAGGGGCTGTTACGAACAGAAGGAGTCCGGTATGAAAAGTACAACCTATGCGCTTATTGCTGTCGCCGCGATTGCGGCATTTGCTCTCCTGCGCGAACACTGGTCACATGTGGCAGGCTACTGGCCATATCTGTTACTGCTGCTTTGTCCGCTCATGCATCTTTTCCACGGTCACGGGGGGCATGGAGATCATCAACATCACGGAAGTGAAAACGATAAAAAAAATTAATCCGGCAGACGGGACCGCGTCGCGGTCCCGTTATCAGTCCAGGTATCGTTCGTAGTCTCTGGCATGCGCAAAGGCATGCTGTTCGAGTTTGTTATCAGCGGGTGCCGCCGTCCGGAACGCCAGTGAGTTAACAGGATTGTTATTGATGACCAGCTCGTAATGCAGATGAGGACCGGATGAACGTCCGCTGTTACCGGATAACGCAATAGCGTCTCCCCGGGTAACCCTGGCCCCTTTAGTAACGAGTATTTTATTGAGGTGGAGATAGCGAGTTTTAACACCGGCTTTTCCCGTTACTTCAACAAAATATCCCATGGTACTGTTGTATTCGGCCCGGGTGATTTTTCCGTCGATGACGCTGACTATTTTCGTGTTCATGGGCATGGAATAATCAATGCCATTATGGGGACTCACTTTTCCCGATACCGGGTTAAGTCTTGCAGGATTGAAAGGCGAACTGAGTCTTGCTGTGGCCGGTAACGGATAATCGAGACTGCCTTTCCCGGAAGTATCGGAAAGGTTATAGAACTTTTTATCTGATATACGATACGCCGTGTAATTAAATGAACCGGACGTAAATTTATAGGCCACGACACGTGATTTTCCCGCTTTCTTTTGCAGTACGAGTTTTAATGATTCATTTTTTTTCAAATGCCGCAGATTAAACCGGGAAGGCAAGGAGCGCTGAAGAGTAGCGATCTCGTTCGATTCCAGCCCCGAGCGGGTGGCTGAAAGGTAGGCATTTTCTTTTACGACATCGGTAGAATACATTTACTGGAATTCGCCGTTAGCATGAACACTGCGGCGTATGCTAGGGGTTTTCAGGAGGCGTGTCATCTGTCAGTTAATCGGGAGCACCGTTGATGGTCGTCATTTTTGTAACATATCTTGTTTCCCGTTTGCTCCGGAAGCTCTGGGAACTGTATGACCAGCCCGACGGTGATGATTAACGGGACTGAAACAGGTTACGGCAGAGCAATATGGGGCTCATGTCCTGCTACGTAACCCGTCAGTAAAGCCCTGCTGCGCACCTGACGCTAAGCACTAACCCGCCTGCAGTTACCTGGTCGAATACAGCCCGCGAAGCTTTCTTGCCTGCGTCTGATGTGCTTCCGCACCGGCATTATTGACCTGCTCATGCACGAGAGCGGCTTTTTCTCCGGCATTCAGTTCGTTAAAAGAAGAAGACGAGGTCTTTGAATTTGCATCACTGCCGGACAGCATTTTTTTATGTTCCTCAATCATTTTCTGATGCGCATAGGACGCGCTGTTGTTCATAAATGAATGAGCAACAATGGCCCTTTCATGTTCATTCATTTCAGAGAATGAGGGCGTGTTGTTTTTATTAACCCTGTCCGGTAAGTTTTCATGCGTCGAGGAATTCACATGACTGACGGCTGAGGCATTATTAACAAATCGATGTGCTTCATGGGCAATATCACTGGACTGAGCAAAAGCTGCCCCACAAAATAAAGCTGTAAACGCAGTGGTCGTGATTAATATATTCATGTGTAATTACCTTCTGAGGTACATAAAAGATGTCCTTATGATCATATATAAAAATAATCAACCTGTGGGGAAGATGACGTAAATGTAATACAGCTATGTACATTACACGATTGTAATGAATTTGTTTCTTAAGGTGTGCTAGATTCATTTCATTGTAAGTGGATGAACCAGTAATTTAATTTAAATCGGTTCTCGAATTCTGTCAGTAACCATACTTTAAATAAGGGAATGCGCATGCTGTTGAAAACGTCTCGACGAACTTTCCTGAAGGGGTTAACCCTCTCTGGCGTAGCCGGAAGTCTTGGCGTATGGAGTTTCAATGCGCGTTCCAGTCTGAGCCTGCCAGTTGCCGCATCCCTGCAGGGTACTCAGTTTGACCTGACCATTGGTGAAACGGCCGTCAATATCACGGGCAGTGAGCGTCAGGCCAAAACAATCAATGGAGGCCTGCCGGGGCCCGTTCTTCGCTGGAAAGAAGGTGACACCATTACCCTGAAGGTCAAAAACCGTCTTAATGAACAGACGTCCATTCACTGGCACGGCATTATTCTTCCGGCCAATATGGATGGTGTTCCGGGGCTGAGTTTTATGGGCATAGAGCCTGATGATACCTACGTTTACACCTTTAAGGTTAAGCAGAACGGGACTTACTGGTACCACAGCCATTCCGGTCTGCAGGAACAGGAGGGGGTATACGGTGCCATTATCATCGATGCCAGGGAGCCAGAACCGTTTGCTTACGATCGTGAGCATGTGGTCATGTTGTCTGACTGGACCGATGAAAATCCTCACAGCCTGCTGAAAAAATTAAAAAAACAGTCGGATTACTACAATTTCAATAAACCAACCGTTGGCTCTTTTTTCCGCGACGTGAATACCAGGGGGCTGTCAGCCACCATTGCCGATCGGAAAATGTGGGCTGAAATGAAAATGAATCCGACTGACCTCGCGGATGTCAGTGGCTACACCTACACCTATCTCATGAACGGGCAGGCCCCGCTGAAAAACTGGACCGGACTGTTCCGTCCCGGTGAAAAGATACGCTTACGGTTTATCAACGGCTCGGCAATGACCTATTTCGATATCCGTATCCCCGGGCTGAAAATGACGGTCGTGGCTGCAGATGGCCAGTATGTAAACCCGGTTACCGTTGACGAATTCAGGATTGCCGTTGCCGAAACCTATGATGTCATTGTGGAGCCTCAGGGTGAGGCCTATACCATCTTCGCACAATCCATGGACAGGACCGGTTACGCTCGAGGGACACTGGCCACGAGAGAGGGGTTAAGTGCTGCCGTTCCCCCCCTCGATCCCCGTCCTCTGTTGACCATGGAAGATATGGGTATGGGGGGAATGGGACATGATATGGCAGGAATGGACCACAGCCAGATGGGAGGCATGGATAACAGCGGAGAGATGATGTCTATGGACGGTGCTGACCTTCCGGATAGCGGGACATCCTCCGCGCCCATGGATCACAGCAGCATGGCCGGTATGGATCATTCCCGGATGGCCGGAATGCCGGGTATGCAAAGTCATCCTGCGTCAGAAACGGATAACCCACTGGTTGATATGCAGGCGATGAGCGTCTCTCCGAAATTAAATGATCCGGGTATTGGTCTTCGAAATAACGGAAGAAAGGTTCTCACGTACGCGGATTTGAAAAGCCGCTTTGAGGATCCTGACGGACGTGAACCTGGCCGTACCATAGAACTGCATTTAACCGGCCACATGGAAAAGTTTGCCTGGTCATTTAACGGAATCAAGTTTTCAGATGCCGCACCGGTGCTGCTGAAATACGGTGAGCGGCTCAGGATCACGCTGATCAACGATACCATGATGACTCACCCCATTCACCTGCATGGTATGTGGAGCGATCTGGAAGATGAAAACGGTAATTTCATGGTTCGTAAACACACAATAGATGTTCCCCCTGGTACAAAACGCAGTTACAGAGTGACAGCAGATGCGCTTGGCCGCTGGGCGTATCACTGCCATTTGCTCTATCACATGGAAATGGGAATGTTTCGTGAAGTCCGGGTGGAGGAATGATGCGAATGAAGAGAAATTTGAAGGCCATACCTGTTCTGGTCGCCGGTTTGTTTACCTCACCGCTTTCTATTGCGGCGGGCTCCGTCTCTGCAGATCCCCACGCCGGGCACGACATGTCTGCCATGCAGATGCCAGCAGATGAGAATTTCACTGAGATGACGTCAATGGAGCCCATTGTAACTGAGAGCAGAACGCCAATTCCGCCTGTTACCGATGCCGACCGGAAGGCTGCATTCGGCAATTTACAGGGGCATGCGATTCACGACAGTGCGATTAATTATCTGGTTCTGCTGGATCAACTGGAATGGCAACGGTCGGATAACACCAACAATTTCAGCTGGAGTGTTAACAGCTGGATTGGAGGCGACACAGATCGGATTTGGCTAAAGAGTGAAGGTGAACGAAGCAATGGGGAAACGGAGGCGGCTGAAGCGCAGTTACTCTGGGGACATGCGGTTGGCCCATGGTGGGATTTGGTTGCGGGTGTCAGGCAGGATTTCAGACCTGCTTCTGCCCGGACCTGGGCTGCTGTCGGTTTTCAGGGGCTGGCACTCTATAATTTTGAGTCTGAAATTACGGGTTTTGTCAGTAATGGCGGAAAAGCAGCCCTTCGTCTGGGAGGAGAATACGACGTTTTACTGACTAACCGGCTCATACTCCAGCCATCCTATGAGGTGAATTTCTACAGTCAGGATGATGAATCGCGGGGTCGCGGCAGGGGACTGACTGACACAGAGCTGGGGCTCCGGCTGCGCTATGAAATACGCCGTGAGTTTGCACCCTATATAGGCGTTTCCTGGAATCAACTTTACGGGAAAACATCCGATATGGCGAAAAGAGAAGGTGAGAAAGACCATCAGGTAGTATTCCTGGCGGGAGCCAGAATCTGGTTTTAACGCACTGATATAAAACACTCAACTAAACAGGTAAATAAAATGTCGATTTTAAATAAAGCCATTCTTACAGGTGGCCTCGTTATGGGCGTTGCTTTCTCTGCTATGGCCCATCCGGAATTAAAAAGCTCTGTGCCACAGGCTGATTCAGCCGTAGCGGCCCCGGAAAAGATTCAGCTTAATTTCTCGGAAAATCTGACCGTGAAATTCTCAGGTGCAAAATTAACGATGACGGGTATGAAAGGCATGTCATCACATTCTCCGATGCCGGTCGCGGCAAAAGTGGCGCCAGGCGCTGACCCTAAATCGATGGTCATTATTCCGCGAGAGCCTTTACCCGCTGGCACTTATCGTGTTGACTGGCGCGCGGTTTCTTCAGATACGCACCCTATTACCGGTAATTACACCTTTACAGTGAAGTAATATTATGAACGACCTGATTATGATTGTTATTCGTTTTCTTCTTTATCTGGATTTGATGGTAATATTTGGATTGCCATTTTTTCAGATATATGGAATAAGCGGTGTCAGACATGAAACCTATAACCTGACTAATTTCAGGTCGTTTATAACCTTTGCTGTTGTTACAGGCATCATTCTTACTGGCATTAATATGCTCCTGGTATCTAATGCCATGAGTGGAGTAACTGACCTCAGAGAATTATCCATCCATGTTATCGAGATGGTGATAGAAGAAACTGATGTGGGTATTAGCTGGATTGTCAGGCTCTGTGCCCTGTTTACCACACTCGGTGCTTTGTTCCTTTACACTAATAAGAGAGTATTGTCCTGCCTGCTGATGACGATGAGTGGGGGCGTGGCGCTGGCTACACTTGCCTGGGGAGGACACGCCGTTATGCATGACGGTCTGCATTACTATCTCCATTTACTGAGCGATCTGACCCATCTCGGCGCTGCAGGTGCCTGGACAGGTGCTCTGGTTGCATTTGCTATCCTGCTGATGCGCAGAAACGAGCATAATGCACAGAGCGTCATTGTGATATCTGACTCCCTGGCAAAATTTGCCACGGCAGGAACGGTGATTGTTGTAGCCCTGATCCTGAGTGCGCTGGTCAACTATCTGTATATTGCTGAGGGTAACTTAACTCCCTTATTCAACAGTTCCTGGGGGAGGATATTGCTTGCCAAGACGGCTCTGTTTGTTCTGATGCTTCTTCTGGCTGCAGCAAACCGGTTTCACCTGGGTCCCCGGCTTGAAGTTATGGTCAGGGAAGGGAATTATGATCGCAGCGTTGCCCTGATGCGAAACAGCATCCTGACAGAATTCGTTGTTGCGATTATCATTCTGGGCGCCGTAGCGTGGCTCGGAATGCTTGCTCCGTCTCAGGTCAGCTAGGGGACAGCCAAAGCTCATGCGTGAGATTTTTACTTTCATATCAGCGAGTTGACCATGCAGCGTATTTTAATCGTTGAAGACGAACAAAAAACAGGTCGTTACCTGCAGCAGGGACTGGTTGAGGAAGGCTATCAGGTCGATCTCTTTAATAATGGCCGCGATGGTCTCGGGGCCGCGTCGAAGGGACAGTATGATTTGATAATACTGGACGTGATGCTGCCTTTCCTCGACGGGTGGCAAATCATCAGCGCACTGAGGGAGTCCGGGCACGAAGAACCGGTCCTGTTTTTAACCGCAAAGGACAACGTGCGGGACAAAGTGAAAGGACTGGAGCTTGGCGCAGATGACTACCTGATTAAGCCCTTTGATTTTACGGAGCTGGTTGCACGTGTAAGAACCCTGCTGCGCCGGGCACGCTCGCAGGCCGCAACAGTCTGCACCATCGCCGATATGACCGTTGATATGGTGCGCCGGACCGTGATCCGTTCGGGGAAGAAGATCCATCTCACCGGTAAAGAATACGTTCTGCTTGAGTTGCTGCTGCAACGCACCGGAGAAGTGTTACCCAGGAGTCTTATCTCGTCCCTGGTCTGGAACATGAATTTTGACAGTGATACGAATGTGATTGATGTCGCCGTGAGACGTCTGAGAAGTAAAATTGATGATGACTTTGAGCCAAAACTGATCCATACCGTTCGCGGTGCCGGATATGTCCTGGAGATCAGAGAAGAGTGAGGTTCAAAATTTCCCTGACCACACGCCTGAGCCTGATTTTTTCTGCGGTGATGCTTACGGTATGGTGGTTATCAAGTTTTATCCTGATTAGCACCCTTAATGGCTATTTCGATAATCAGGACCGCGATTTTCTGACAGGTAAACTTCAGCTCACCGAAGAGTTTCTTAAAACAGAGACGTTCCGGAACAAAACGGATATTAAGTCATTATCAGAAAAAATAAACGATGCGATGGTAGGGCACAATGGTTTATTCATTTCTATAAAAAACATGGAAAATGAAAAAATTGTTGAACTCTATGCCAAAAATTCTGTTGTTCCAGCGGTCCTGCTTAATAAGTCGGGTGATATTCTCGACTATATGATCCAGACGGAAGAAAATAACACCGTGTACCGCAGTATCTCGCGGCGGGTTGCCGTGACGCCGGAACAGGGTAAAAGCAAACATGTCATCATTACGGTTGCCACGGATACTGGGTATCACACCCTGTTTATGGACAAACTCAGTACCTGGCTGTTCTGGTTCAATATCGGTCTGGTCTTTATTTCTGTTTTTCTGGGCTGGCTGACCACACGTATTGGTCTGAAACCGTTACGGGAAATGACCAGTCTGGCTTCCTCCATGACTGTACACAGCCTGGATCAGCGTCTAAATCCCGATCTGGCTCCGCCGGAAATCTCTGAGACCATGCAGGAGTTCAATAATATGTTTGATCGCCTGGAGGGGGCATTCCGGAAACTGTCAGATTTCTCGTCTGACATCGCGCATGAGCTGCGCACACCAGTCAGTAATCTGATGATGCAGACGCAGTTTGCACTGGCTAAGGAAAGGGATGTTTCGCATTACCGCGAAATTTTATTCGCTAACCTGGAAGAACTGAAAAGGTTGTCACGAATGACCAGTGACATGCTTTTTCTGGCACGTTCAGAGCATGGTCTGCTGCGGCTGGATAAACATGATGTGGATCTGGCAGCCGAACTGAATGAATTACGTGAGTTGTTCGAGCCCCTGGCAGACGAAACAGGAAAGACAATCACGGTTGAAGGAGAGGGCGTTGTTGCCGGAGACAGCGATATGCTCCGACGTGCTTTCAGTAACCTGCTTTCCAATGCAATCAAGTATTCTCCCGATAACACCTGTACAGCGATACACCTTGAGCGTGACAGTGACTGTGTGAACGTGATGATTACGAATACGATGTCCGGCCAGGTTCCCGCTAATCTGGAACGTTTGTTTGACCGGTTCTATCGCGCAGACTCATCAAGGTTCTACAACACGGAAGGCGCGGGGCTGGGATTATCAATTACAAGGTCGATCATTCATGCTCACGGCGGCGAGCTGTCAGCAGAACAGCAGGGGCGGGAAATTGTGTTCAGTGTGCGTCTGTTAATGGATTAATACCGTTATTCAGGAGAAACCCGGAAGGTGACAAAAATGTCATCGTTCAGTCACGCGATAAACAGAGGCGGTTTTTTATAATCAGCCATAAATCAGGACAGCGTGATAATTCAATCGCCCGGTTCCTGGCGTGATGATCAACCAGCCCTGAGATCAAATGCTTTCTCTGTTATAAGCATTGATTGTTCGGGTATGAAAACACCGGAGACCCAACCATGAAAAAGATTCTCGTATCATTTGTTGCCATTATGGCTGTCGCTTCATCCGCCATGGCTGCAGAGACAATGAACATGCATGACCAGGTAAATAATGCACAGGCTCCTGCCCATCAGATGCAGTCATCTGCTGAAAAAAGCGCAGTTCAGGGAGACAGCATGACAATGATGGATATGAGCAGTCACGATCAGGCCGCAATGTCCCATGACATGATGCAAAACGGCAATTCTGCTGCCCATCAGGACATGGCTGAAATGCATAACAAAATGATGAAATCCAAGCCAGAAGCTTCTAACGAAACAGCAAAATCATTTTCCGAAATGAACGAGCATGAGAAAGCCGCTGTTGTGCATGAGAAGGCGAATAATGGTCAATCTTCCGTTATTCATCAGCAGCAGGCTGAAAAGCATCGCAGCCAGATCACGCAGAATTAACCCGCAGCTCCACTTGTCAGACCCTCATTTAACGCCGAAGTCACTGGCTTACGCTCCCAATCGGGAGCGTTTTTTTAAACCAAATGAAAGATTATGTCTGTGTATGATTAATCGTAGTCTGCGGCCTGTTATGAACTAAATGAACGACGGACTAAATTTAACATAAGATAGATTACACGAACTAAGTAATTGATTTTTATGTATTTAAAGTTTCTTGCCCGATTATATCCAGGGTTCATGCCGTGCCGTATCCTGAGACTGGCTGAGAATACGTATGACCGTAACCACCGAATGCGATGGCACAAAATAGATCATGTGCTGTTCCACCGGCAACGAGCAGATATTGTCTCCCAGCTCAGCGCGATGCGTGCCGATGTCATGCATGGCCAGCACGTTAAAAACCGCTGCTATACGGCTGATATACGCATCCGCCTGAACAATCCCGAACTGTCGGAAGCTGTAGCCCCAGATTGCTTCCAGATCTTCTTCTGCTTTGGGTGTCAGCTCAATCTCTTTCATTTGCCACCCTGGCCCTGACATTATTCAGGAATGCATCCTTGTTCCATGGTTTCGCCTCGCCGCTGCTGATGCCTTCGGCCAGCAGATCGCGCAGTTCCTGAAGGCGGGATTCAGCCTGCTTCTCTCGCAGAAGACGCAGCGCATCTCGCATGACCTCGCTCTGGGTACGGTAATCACCAGCCTTAACCAGGGAATCGATAAATTCGCGCAGCTCATCACCCACGTCCACCGTCATCGTACGGGCCATAACCCCTCCGTTTCATTATGTAAGATTTGTTCTTACATCAGTATATCATTTTAGCATCAGGCTTCCATGCTCAGTGATCGAGACTATGGACTGCATTTATGAGATCAACAGGGATGCGAAATCAAATAGATATCTAATAGAATGCTGAGTTGTAGCCTTAAGCGAGAACTGGAAATGAAATTAACAGAAAATCGGGTAGATACACTCATCGATACCCTGAACGACCTGATCTGCGATGAGCAAAGCATTACTCGCGAACAGCGAGAAAATTTAATTAAAACGGTTGCCACACTGGGTGGGCTTAAGGAGCGACTACGGCTCATTTCTGCGGAGAAAGAAGCCAGACAGATCGCTAAAAACGAGAAGGTAAAGAAACCGCGCGAACCGGACCTGGTGTTTCCCCGTACTGGAAAGCCGTGGCTGCCAGAGGATCTCGATGTTATCCATTCCATTATCGACGATATACCTGATGACAGAATTGATGATCACATCCTGTGGCTTTCAAAACAGCAAGGGCGCACCCCCTATGCTGTCGCACTGAAGATTGTTGGTGTAGGAAGAATGGATGATGAGTGGGCGAAAGCCTGGAAACCCGCGGCAAAATCGCTTCGAGAAGATTATGCAAAGCTTCATCCTGCTCAATCTTCGGATATCAGCCAGGAATAATCGGTTTTAGGTTGAGATGTATATTAAGTTATTTTGCAGCAGCATGTTTTATAATTATAAAAATCTTTCCATGCAAAATATGGTAAAATAATAAGCAATTGCACTCCTTAAACTAAATATATCAATATATTTGCCGATATATGTAGTAAGGAAGGGAGTGTTATGAACGATTTTCATATTTTAAATATCTGTATTCAGAATAAAGATGTGGCAGGTGCAATGCGCGTGCTGCGTGATAAATCAGAATTTGCGGTGCGCAAGATTCTGGAGAAACTAAAGGTCAGGGTCACATCGCAAACTGGCAGGGCATTCTGGCATTATGTTCAGGGCTGGCTGTTAACCGCGTGTCGCCAGGGGAATATACAGCATGAATCATTCAGTACCCAACGTTCTTCCCAGTATCCGGAACGCGTGCCAGCTCAGTCCCGCTGCTCTCGATATGGTCAAGCTCCTCGCACTTCTGGCCATGATTATCGACCACACCAATACGGTGTTTCTGTCGCCAGCCTGGCCGATGATGTATGCGCTTGGCCGGATGGCCTTCCCCCTGTTCACGCTTATATGGGCGATGAACGTACAGCGCACCCCGGAACGACTTCAGAAGAGAGCCAATCGGTTGTGGATCTGGGCAATCATTACGCAGCCGGTGTTCAGCCTGGCCTTCCTGCATCACCAGCCCTGGTGGGCCCTGAACATTCTGTTCGTATTTGCCGGCGTCACGCAGCTGCTTGCCCTGCAGTACCGGCACGGCCGGAAAGGAATGCTTGCGGGATATCTGATCCTGGCCCTAATGATTTGGCCACTGGAGCCGGAAAGCTACGGGCTGGCAGGAATTACGCTGGCCATCAGTATGGCAACCTTATCAGGCAGTGGCATGCCCGGAGGGAAGCGAATGGCGGTCGCTGGCGTCGTGCTGTCACTGATTTGTTTAAACGGGTTGTCGCATATCCCGAACCTGCCCGCAGAAACATTATTACTGGCCACGCTGCCTACTCTGGTATTCCCCCTGGTGGTGGTTTCTTTCTGCAGGGAAATCTGTCCGGAAGGCCGCCAGCGTTTCATGCCGCGTAATTTCTTTTACTATGCTTACGCTGGTCACCTGGGGATTATTGTTCTGATACAGTATACTTTCGCCTGATTAGGGAGGACGTAATGGCTATCAGTGAGAAAGACCTGCTTGAGGCAGGTTTCAGCAAGAGCGAAGTGGATAACTTACAGGGCCGACTTGCAGCAGGCGGAGGCACCATGCAGCATCTCATCGAAGCGCTCTCACGGCGCTTCCGGGTGTCGGCATGGATCACGGTCGCGCTGGTTCTGGTTATGCTGGTCACCCTCATCGCCGGCAGCCGGACACACATTCTTTCCGGGGGCATGAGCTCCCTTGTTGTCCTTATCATTGCCTGGGTGACCTTTCCACCTGCGCTGGGCTGGAAAGCTTTCCGCCTGCAGAAAACTATTTCCCGGAAGGCTCAATAGTCAGCAAATCAAGCGCCACTTTGGCTTTAACCCCCCATCCCGCAATTTTAAGCGCCATCGCGGGACGTGGCGTGCTGGATACTTTCCTGAAAAAATCGGGCCTGGTCCAGTACCACAGCCGTTGTGCTTCGGGTTTCAGCCTCAGGCCATACGCACCGTAGACTTCACTGAAAAGTGTGACCGTCTTATAGGTTCCCAGACCCTGCTGCCGGCTGAATCCCAGAAATTCAGCGATCTCCATCGAGCCGTCAGCGAAAATACCTTCCGTCTGCTTATCTCCGAGGAAGTTGTGCGCGGCTTCCCGTGAAATCGTATTGAATCCATTTACGACAATCACCGCGCCGGCCACCACGCCCACCGGCGTCATCGAAGACATCATGACGATCCCACCAAAAATGGCCGCACCGGCCACCACGACGTCGACCGCAGAAATGATGTAGCCCACAATTTTGTTCTCGTCCCGGACAACCTTCACCTCGGCATAGAGTTTTGCATAGCCGGTTTTGAGCGATCGGGACTGCTCCAGCAGGCTGGCATTTTCAGCCCGTAAGGCCCGCAGACAGGCCATACAGTCATCATCCGTTTTTGCCCGGCGCGCGGCTTCAAACTGGGTCATGATGAATGCTCTGATCTCATCCACAAATTGAATCCGGATAAAACCATCCTGAAGGTGCATGGCCGCCACCGTGTTGGCCGTATTCACCAGCTTCCGGGCCTCCAGGTTGATCATGGTTTCCGCCCAGGCACGGGGATTCTGGCCGGGTAAAAGCAACGTGTCCATTTTATCGCCTCGCTTATCTGTTTCTGAAAGCATATTCCCGAAACGATTTTTGACAACAAAAAATGGGCATGCAGTCCTGCAGAACTCACCGATGCCGCATCGCGGCATGGAGGCGCCAGCTGAGGCCAGACAGGGCGAGAATGTTGATGGGCGCCGTGACCGGCCTAAGCCGCTGCGGTTTGAAAGGTTCTGCCTGTCCCATCCCTTACCCTGCAAAGCCATATCCGTTAACCGCCACGCCTGATTGTGATGTGCGCGGTCGGAGTGAGCACGTCGAGGCCACAGGCCGCTGACGGGCTGTATCTCCGCGTTAGCGCCGTGAGGCGCTTACGAGCGTGTACAGTGAGCTTACCGCGACTCAAACTGCAGCGGCTCTGATTTCTAGTTACAACATCCCTCTTAAAGCGAGGGGGTTCCGGCCCTTTGGGCCGGGGCGGCGTCGGTTTAGCAGGGGTTAGGTATGTATGCGGTGCCGGGTTCTGGCCAGAAAGGGGCCCGGCGCTTGCGACGGGAGGTACTTTTGATTTTGTTCTGAGCGTGAGGCCGTGAGGCCGCTGCATGCGAAGGCATTTTTCGTTATCCACAGAGTGACTGCAGACAAAGATCTACTCTGGAATGAAATGAACAGAGAGATAAAAACGGTGAAGTAAGACTGTTTTGCGGAATGTCTTTTATTCGTTTCCGGGTTACTTCACTTATTCGTTTGCGGATTTCTGTGTAAAAAAAAGAGACAGTGGCCACTGGGGGCCATAACGACAAGCAGAACGTCATGGTGACCGGAAGGAGAACGGAGTGAAGGTTGAAAAATGAGCAGAGTGGCCGAAAAAAACCAGCACGAAAAGCCCCAGTGAGGGGCCCGTAAACAAGAAGACTGTTGTGTCGTCTGTGACTAGTCCAGGGGAGAAAGCGCCAGATCCAGCTGGTAAAGATGCTGGATGGCCAGAGCCTTCAGGCGCTCAGATGTGCACCAGTACGCTTCGTCAGGCGGGAGGGTGCGGTAAATCCATTCAGACATTGCATGGAGTCGTTCATCTGCCGGCAGCTTAATCAGATTGTTGGCACGTTTACGCTCCGCGCCTTTTTTGCGGCGGTAAACGAGTGCCTCCCGACGCTTACGGCCAGACCAGCATTTCCGCGCAGAGTGGGCCTGAACATCATCATGTTCGCTCATCACTCCTTCCCGGATCAGCTGCTCACGCTCGGCGCTCTGACGGAGCTTCTTCTCCTGCTCTTTAAACAGCTTGTCCATATCGACGCCCAGCATCTGGAATCCCACGGGGGTTATATAGACATACGTTGGCAACCAGGTGCGGGATTCACGATCCCAGGCGCGTTCTTCTGCGAGGCCCAGAACGCCAAACCGTACCTGTTCCTCAATAAGCCGTGAAAGGCGTGACACCGTCACCTCCGTTTCAGGAATGACATTGCCTTTTGCGTCCTTTGCACTGAGTTCTTTTGCAAGACGGGAGATACACATGCCGACGGTATGCTTGCCGGCATCACAGAAGCTGATGAGCACTGGCCAGAGCGCATCGAGCAGGCGCTGACGTTCCGGACGGAAGCCATATTTACGTCCCGCCTTACGGCGGCCGGCGACATAGAGAGGGTGACGAGAAACATGCATGCGCAGGCTGACCTGCCCAGTTTCTTTGTCTTTTTTCACCAGGCGATTGTAGGCATGACCGAGCTGTCCGGAGAGCTTTTTATAATGCTCCGGGCGATACCAGGCCGGGTTCTCACATTTGGCTTTTGTGGAATGCTCACCGCGTTTGCGGCGGGTCAGTTTTTTGACCGGTGCAATGAGGAAATTACCCTGAGTGCCGGCATCGACATCCTGGCAGAAACGGGTTAGCTCATCTTTCGGTAGATCTGACCAGTGAACAGAAATCTGATTGTCATTCACGGCGGCCTGTTCTTATGGCGGCCGGGTGTTGTGTTATGTGGTGCATGCGTTATAATCCTTCACAGGCCACGCGCCTGCTTTTGGACCCCCTGATATCTGTGTCTTCCGCCAAGATGATGACAGATGTCGGGGGGTTTGTGCATTCAGGCTCCGGGAAATCCCGTTACCTGCTCCTGAACGTTTTACTGGACACGTCCTGTCCCTGTCTGTTTCCGGAAGTCCGCATTTCTTCCGTAAAACCATCTTTTGCCACCCGCCTGCCTCACCACAAAGCAGTCAAACCGTCAGTTTGAGTTAGGACACAAAAGTAATCTGAATCAACAATCTGTCCCACCACAAGACGATCGCTGACGATCCGAATACTACCTTCTCATCAGTAACTTTTCCAGATGTTAGACCAGATAACAATCCATAGTTTTCATGCTAATTGTCCGGATGAGACTGCTAGCAAGCATCTGGATTGGCCCCTATATTTCCATACACTTTTTATCACTTAACCCATTACTGGTTCGCCGCCGCAGATATTCCCGTGGCGAACGATACCCCAGTGCACTATGCGGATGCCATTCGTTGTAATGTT
>NZ_JBIMQP010000023.1:0-31613 GCF_043945315.1 Enterobacter cloacae complex sp. 2024EL-00227 | reverse complement strand
CCGTCTGCGCTTCTCTGGACCTAAAACATCAATCATTCGGACTCCAACGACTAGTCTAAAAACTAGTATTAAGACTATCACTAACTTAAGTGATACCAACTGTCTGGAGATTCATGGGGCCAGTCTAGGATCTGCGTAGATAAGAGTGTATTTCCCGATCATGATGCACCTCGGGTGTTTTTCTCTGCTTCGACTGCCATTTTCTCAAGCCGTATTGAAAGTTCGGCAGCCATCACCTGGAATTCTTCTTCTGTCGCCACCGGGATTGGCACAAACCGAATGCCGATATGCGCAAGGTTATTAGCAATTTCCAAGCTTTTCCTCAAATCAACTGGTGATGCTTTGTTCATGCCGCCACCTTCTTTCTGTTCATCAGCTCAGCCATGCGCTGAGCCTTCAATGGGTTTCTGATAACCTGGCCGCCGGGTGCAAGCCACCCGCGGCGCAGAGATGAATAAACCAGTGTGATACTACCGACGCGGATATTGTCGTGTGGGTTAGTCATACACCACCCCGCGACATCCGATCCCGCTGTAGTCCAGGTGCGGGGTTCGGTTACCTTTGGTGATGCACTGCTGGCGGCGCACCGCGATGCGGGCGCGCTCGACTTCACCAACAGCGGCGTCCAGACACTGGAGCCAGAGGCGGGCCGCGATGCGATAATGACCGCGGCGCTCGCGCTCGATGGCCCGGCTTTCGATCTCCATCGCTTCCGGCGTTACTGCCACCACTCTTTCAACACGGCGCTGAGACACGTAATCTTCGTGATAGCGCTCAAGCTTCGTCTTTTTCATTTGATCCAGACCTCTCAACTGATTACCGCCGCCAGCCACATCAGGTAGGCGACCACGGCCAGACAAAGGTAAACGTCTGACCATCTGCCGATATGCTTCTTCAGCGCCGTCATGCTGCCGCACTCACTGCTTCACCCTTCATAGGGCGGTACTTCCGCAGTTCAACCGGTGGCTTTTTTCCCTGGAATACTTCCGGGCTATTTTTTTTGCGCTCTTCAAGCCACTGCTCGACTTCTTCCTGTGTCCATGCGCAGCGACGGTCAGTGATGTACCAGCGTTTTGGAAACTCGCCAGCAGCTTCCAGGCGTTCGATCGTGCTCCATGACAGTGGCACCACCTCAAGGAGTTTTTTCTTACCCAATGCACCTTTCATAAATACCTCTCTTGGTTGCAGGTGTGGCGCCGCGGCGCCACGGTGGTGATTACATAGGGACTTCGTTCAGCTCATCGCGGCGAACGTTGTAAACGTCTTCTGCCATTTCAAGCCATTTACCAGACAGCGCATCTTTTGCGCCCTGTCGCTTTTTCCCGTCTGGCCATACGCCACCGTTGAAAATCAAATCCAGCTTTTCAACGCTTTCCGCCTTGCCAGCGGCATCGGTGAAGGCCTTCAGCATTTCATCTGGATCGCGGTCAGCGCTGCCCTTTTGTTTCTCTTCCTGGTGCTGCTCAGGATTGGAGTTGATCAGCTTGTTCATGCCTGATGCGGTAGCGGGCGTCGGCGTGATGTCGCGCTCAACGCGCGGCGCCGTCTCCTGCAATTCGTCAGGGGTGTACACGCCAAGCAGGACGTCAGGAGCATTCAGGCGCGCCCAGCGCTTAACGCACAGATATGCGAGTTGCTGGCGAGGATCCTGCTCCCACAGAGGTGAGTTACGCACACCGGCCTGCGCCATGCTGATTGTCAGCTCGCGCGGCTCTGATTCGCCTTTGAGGGTTGCCCACACGGTTACGGTCAGGTTAGGCGACTTATCGGTTTTCCCGCTGACGCGCGACCAGTCACCATCCCAGCGATAATTCAGACGTGTTGCCAGCAGATTGGAGGAAGACACAACCGCGTTCACCAGCTGTGCTTCATATCCCAGCGTGCCGTTAACAACGTGCGTTTTCTGCGCCACGGCGAACGGGTTCATACCCCACTGCGCCGCCTGCATGGTCACGGCCAGGCAGTCAGCAGGCTTTCCTGCCAGATGCGCCGGAACGGTGGCTTTACTGTCAGCCATCAGGGTTGCGAAACGCACCAGGCGGTCCATACCCTCAGGGCTGAAGATTGCCGCAGCGGTGCCAACGGTAGAGCCATGCTGCGATGTGATTGCGATGTCGTTGCTCATACGTACATATCCTGTTTACGTGCCCATTCAGGGCGTTTAATAATTTCAAATCCACCCCAGTCGCCTGTTTCGCGGCACTGGTGGTAGGTATTCAGATCCCTGCGGAAGAGTGCGTGCCCGGCGTCTACGTCTGTCGCATCCAGCTCAAACACGCGCACCGGGTAGCGGCCGCAGTCGATGGTTTCGCTCACCGCCAGGAAGAAGAATCCGTGAGGCTCACCGGTGGTCTGCTGCGCGCCTTCACGGTACATAGCGTCCTGAACGTGGTACCGGAATTCCTCGATGTGGCGGGCGAACCTCTCCATGTCTGCAACCTTCTTCACGTCCAGCAGAACCGGGTGATGCTTCAGGCGCTTGTCCGGGCGAATGCGGCACAGTTCGCCAGTCTCAGGATCCTTCCAGTAGTGCGATGCTTCGCAGAATCCTTCCGCTTCAAGAAGCCAGCGCGCCGCTGGGTGAGCCATCGCGCTGTCGCGCATCAGTTGCAGCTGGCGATCTTGCTCAGCTTCCATCACAATTTTTCCGCTGCCTTCGCAGTCTTTGAGGAAAGCAGCTTCGTCTGCCTTTCCCTTATTCGTGCGGCGGTTGAACTGCGGAGCCACAATGAAGCGCTTATCAAACTCATCCGGCTCCAGCAGCAGGCAGTGCAGTGCGGTTCCCATGTCCAGCGCTTTAAGCTTTTCGGTGTCTACCGGCGCGGATTTCTGCCACTGCAAAAGAGCCGGGCTCAACGCCACCATATCCAGCTGCGACTTACTCACGCCGTCTCCGGCGTGGTAGTCCTCGTTGCTGATGTCGAAATAAATGCCTGGCTTCATGCCGCGTTCCTCGCCGTGTCCAGCTGGTCAGCCAGATCCCACTTCGCGATGATGCTGGTCAGCGCCGCCTGGTACGCTGCGAGTGCCTCTTCGAATTCGGGGCTCATCATCAGCTCTTCAAGAATCTCGGTGCGCACGCCTTTGCGCTCCAGCTCGTAGAAAGGTTTCTGCAGCTGGTGGTACTTGATAGCGTCGATCAGCTCTACCTGGCGCTCGTAGTGCAGCTGACTCAACTGGTAGTCGCTGTCGATACTGGTCATGATTTTTTTCAGGTTATTAATCTGCTGGATGTTCACTTGCTCACCCCCATATCCATTTCAGTTTTGACTGCCATCTTGGTGACAAACGCCCAGTTGATGGCCTCATGCAGAGTGCGGCACTTGGTGCTCATCAGCCCGCACGCCGTAACGCAGTACCAACCGTTGATGATTTTCCACTGCATAATTCGTTACCTCAGTGTTACCGTTGAGGTAATAATTATCCTTATGTGGTTTGAAGTCAATAGGTATGATTATAAAAAATTACCCGAGAGGTAATCTTATGGGCAATAAAAAAGCCGCTCAATGGCGGCTTAGTGTCTGAAATCTATAGTTTTACTGTTGTGATTTACCGTTATGAACAATCACAAAATCGACATAGCTCTCAATCTTGCTTTTCTCGCTCTCAGGTAACAATGCGTAGCGGGCCCTGTCGTAATGGATGGTCGCCGGGTCGCGGGGATGGATGAGCAACTCATAGCCGCGGCGCCCGAACGCGCTGGCGATCGCCTCCAGGGTGGAGATGGAAACACTAACCTCATTGTTCAGCATGCGCTGGATTGTCGCCTGGGCAACTCCGGACGCTTTCGACACCTTTCCCTGGGAGGACAGTTCGCGGTTGTTCTGCATCCACGCTTCGAGATTATGTGCCGCCAGCTGCCCGATGTCGGAAGGGGTGATCTCCTCCTGGGGGATGGCAACAGCAGATAATGAGTGGTCGACATCCAGCCAGTTTGACGGCTTGTTCGCTGCCTTCTCAATCTTGCGCGCCACCGTTTCGCCGACAACCTTCTGCCCGCGGACCCAGCGGTTCACCAGGTTTGCCTGAGTTCCCAGTTTTTCCGCCAGACGAGTCTGCACCCCGTTAAAGTCACGGTCGATGATATCGTTAATATTCTGCCTGCGGATATCCTGAATACTTTTCATGCTCTGGTGATTCGCCTCATATATGAATTAGTTAGTGGTTCAATTAAAAGCGAATTTACCTCACAGGTAAATGCACCCGACAGGTAACAAACCTTGATTTTTATTACCTTCTGGGTGAATATTTGTTATCTGAAATTAATATCAGGCAATAGCTATGAGCGAGAACGAAAAATTCGACTTCAAAAAACACTGGTTGCAACTCACTCCTGATGAGCGAAATGCCTTTGCTGACGAGGCCGGAACGACCAGTCATTACATCCAGACGCATCTGACAGGCCGCCGGAAAATGCCCGGTAAGACATTGATGAATGGGCTGTTTAAGGCATGTAAACAACGCGGGTGGGTCAGAACAAAGCCGGAACTGGCTATCTTCTTCTACGAATAAAACCTCCTTCAAAACCCCATCAGACCGCCTTCTGGCGGTCTTTTCATATCTATTCAGCCCTCTCAGGTAATAATGATCCGAATATGGTTGATCTTTTTTCGGCCATCGCACAAAATCATCGTAACCATAACCAGAATCTGAGGTGAAGTGTGGAAATTATTACTCGTATGTCAGCTGCGAAGGCTGGACTGAAGCGTTATTACACCGGGAAGCAGTGTAAGAGAGGCCATGACAGCGAGCGCTGGGTTTACAACGGTCATTGTGTGGAATGCACCATGGAGTCAAACCGCAGGCGCCAGGCTGAGATTAAACGGATTATGGATGAAGCTGCGAAAGGCAACGTGCCGGAGGTGATCTGATGGCGCGCATCCGCACAATTAAGCCTGAGTTCTGGACAGACGAGGATATGGCTGAGCTTTCAGAGCCGGCATGCCTTTTAGCGATTGGCTTGCTGAATTATGCCGACGATGAAGGGTACTTCAACGCCAACCCTAAACTGATAAAAGCGGCTGTATTTCCCATCCGTGAACCGTCCGTTCCTATTCCGGTACTGATACAGGAGCTTTCCAACTGTGGTTATTTGTCCATGTTTTCCACCTCAGATGGCAAGCAATTTGGGGCAATTACAAACTTCCTCAAACATCAGGTCGTAAACAAGCCAAAAGAAAGCAAAATCAGATGCTTACCTCTTATTCCGTATGAGTACGGTACAGATACCGGACAAGTACCATTAGGAATGGATCAGGGAACAGGGATCAGGGAAAGTAAAACCCCTCTCTCTGCGCGCGAAGAAACTCAAATCCCTCCCGTTGTCGTTTCAGGTATCGGGGAACCGATCGGCAAATTCACCATGCATGAAAACTGGCAGCCGTCAGATGACTTCGTCATGCGCGCCAGGATGTGGGGTCATGCACTTCCTGCAGACGGGTACAAGAAATCAGACCTGATTGAATTCATCACCTACTGGATGGCGGAAGGCAATGTGATGCAACACGTGCAGTGGGAGCAGAAGTTTGCCCGACTGCTGATGAACAGGAGAAAAAGAGCGGCAGGAAAGCGCGGTGACAGCTCTGACGATGACGTACCACACTGGAACAGCCCTGAGGGCTGGAAGGATTTCTTATGAATAACGTATTCGCAGCAATTCAGAATCGTGATGCTGGTGCCATGGCTCGCATGATGGGGCCGGACAATCACCATGATCAGCAGGACAACGTTGTTAACATCAGCGCAGAGCGTCTCGTCGATGCCCTGTTTAAACAGCTTAAGCAGCTCTTCCCGGCAGCTGAGCAGACCAACCTGAAGACCGTGCAGCAGGAAACCGACGCGAAGCGCCAGTGGATCGCCGCATTCGCTGAAGGTGGGATCCGTACACGCGAGCAGGTATCGGCAGGAATGCGCCATGCCCGCGCCAGCGAATCACCGTTCTGGCCGTCGCCCGGTCAGTTCATCAAGTGGTGCAAGGACAGCAAGATGGTGCTGGGCGTAAGCATCGAGGACGTGATGGGAGAATTTCACCGCTACGCCAAAGAGAAAAGCCTCCAGCCTGGCGGCCCGGAGCGGTTCCCGTGGCGCCACCCGGTCATGTACTGGATTGTGTGCGATACCCGCCGTGCGATGTATCAGCGCCAGCTGAGCGAGATTGAAGTCGAGAAGCATGCGCGCAAACTGCTGGAGGAATGGGCTGCGAAAGTGGCGGCCGGTCACCAGATTCCGGATCCGGTTCTGAGCATCCAGGCGAAACCAGAGCCGATACAAACTCCAGCGGAAACAGGTGGGAGTGCTTACCACCCTCCCGGCAAGAGCTTCGGATGTATGCCGAACGCCGCCACCATGGGAGGACTTACACCGGCCCAGTGGCTGATGGAGGAATACCGGCGAGGGAAGGCGGCAGGACTCATCAGGTAGCACCGGCGCGGCAGCGCATTTTTTTACGCCTGTATAATTACCTTGCAGGTAACAAAATATGCGCATAGCTATTGATTTTAACTCTAATGTGAATTTAAATTACCTAAGGGGTAAATCATGACGGCAGTTTTAGGGATTGACCCGGGATGCAGCGGCGCGCTGGTTCTCGTAACTGAACAGGGCGGATACATCGACCATCTGGCAATGCCAACCATCAAGGTCGGCACAAAGTCCAGAGTGAACGGCGCGGCGGTGGCTGCATGGGTTAGGCGGTACGGAATCACTCATGCGTACCTTGAGCAGGTCGGAGCAATGCCAGGGCAGGGAACGGCGAGCATGTTCACGTTCGGGCATGCAGCTGGCGTAGCGGAGGGGATCCTCCAGGGGCTCAACATTCCGTACACGCTGGTAACGCCTCAGGCCTGGAAGAAGTCAGCCGGACTTATCGGCAGCGACAAGGACGCAGCGCGCAGCAGGGCCATTCAGCTTTACCCGGAACTCAGGGCACTGGATGCCAAAGCGAAAGGCCAGGCCATCGCGGATGCGCTGTTAATCGCAAGATTCGGGATTGGCGTCAAATAACGATCCTTTTGGATATCAACGTAATCAATAACTTATACGGGTAAGCGGGGGTAAATATGGATTGCAATGTGAGTGAACTGGTTAAGCGTGGGCATGACCAGGCCGCAGAACTGAAGGCATCATTCGGCGCCGTCGATGTGCGCGACGTGGCGCAGTTGATCAGCGATCTTGTTACTCAGCTGGATGTGCAACTGGCTCGCAGTAATGCGCTGGCTGCGGAGAATGCGGTGATAAAGGAATGCAATACCGACATCATGAAACATGTGTACCGCAGCAAGACATACCTTGAGAGCAGCCGTGTGGTAGATGCTATTCAGGGATTGCAGTGTGCCATCGAGAGAAAATCCGGGAAAACCCCGGCGACAGACGCTTTCCTGGCTGAAGTGCGTGCCAGCGCGGTCGATGACGTTTGCCTGGAAATTAGCAACGCAATTATTAATTGCTATCAGGACGAACTTGTCGGTCTTGATATGGCAGCAACTATCTGCGGTGACTTCGCATCAGAGCTTCGCAAAGGAGTGCAGTCATGATTACCGGAACCTCTCATTACGACGAAGTCCCGATGGTGCAATGCACCATCTGCGGCGGTTATTACAAGGCTGATGAGCCAGAGACACACACCTGCGAGGATCGTGGAGAATGAGAGATGAAGATTTAGACCGTTGCCCGCGCTGCAAAGAGGATATGTGGAAAGGACAGCAGCTGTGCCGTAACTGCCAGCATGAAGATGATATGGAAGAATGGCCTGGTGGTGAAGGCATAGAGTGCGATATCTGCGGGCACATAAGCACAGACCCAGAAGGTCGCCACTTTTGCAGTGAGGATAATAACGATGAATAGCCGCCCAATGAGCAACATCGACAAACAGACGCTGACGCTGAAAGAGCGCATTGAAAAGGCGCTGAGCGACTTCACCAAAGGCCGCGCCAGTATGCATGTGCCGCCACTCGACACCGATGTCGATATGGTGCTGGCCGATTGCTTGACTGCGTTAGAAAAGCTGGAGGCAACAGCAACACACTCGAATGCTGGATGGAAGGAGGCGCATGAACAGGAGGCTCGCGCGGAAGCCGCAGAGAAGCGGATTGCTGAGCTGGAGGCGCGGGAAATTAATCTGCCTCCATATTCGTTCTTCGACTTCAAGCAAGGCTCTTCGTTCAAAAGTGGCGCTTATTGCCATATTGATTCTGTAAACAAAGAGCTATCAAAGCATGGCATCAAGATAATCGCCGCGGCCGGTAAAGGAGAGGCATCATGAGCATTATTACCAAAGAATGGCTCCAGCAGACAATTGCTGAAATGAAAGAGCACCGTGACCTGTTCCCTGGAGATCTGGATGATGATCACGCAAATGTTCTGGCAGCGCTGCGTATCGCGCTGGCATCGCTCGAAGCGGAGGCTGTGTGCGTCATCGACCAGTCAAATCTTGATTATCTCAAATCCGGCTCTGATGCCGACGTGTGGCCGGCATCCAGAACAGAAATGGGTGATGTGCTTCTGTATCGCACTTCCCCGCCAGTGCCGGTATCTGTGACTGATTACCCTGAAACCTTGCCATGCCCAGTGATGCTGGAGCCTGGTTTGAAATTCGGGAAAGGCGTGCCTACCAGAACAATGCTGGATGCGTTACAGCGGCGCGCAGAGTATTACGCAGAACTTGAAGCTATGACACCGGAACAGCGTGCTGAGCATGACGCAGGCATGAAGGAGTTCGCCGCCATGCTTCATGGTGCCGATGGAAACTCTCCTGATGGTTGGGTGGCTTGCAGTGAGCGGATGCCTGAGGAAAATTCAGAACAAGAGGTTCTCGCATGCTTTAAGGGTGGTGACATATCGACTCTGTATTATTTCGAGGGTCGATGGGATGACACCTACGGAATCGTGCCGATTCGCCAGGATGTAACCCACTGGATGCCACTACCAGCAGCACCGCAGCGGGAGGTGAAGTCGTGAAACACTTGCGCTATGACTGTATGGGTGCTGCTTATGCTGGAGAAGACAGACAGCCACAAGAGGTGATGCGTGAGATTGGCATTACGTATGAGCGCGCTATTCCTCAAAGCATGGGCGATCAATGGTGGCTATTTAACTGCGACTATGGAGATTTGCCTGATTTCATAACCGAAATGAAGTGTGATGACTGGATGGCTAAGCAATATCGTCTCCCTAAGGAATACAAAAATGCCTAACCCATTCGACGCAGTAATGTTCGTGTTGCTGGTCATCGGTGCACTTCAGCAAATGGGATGGCTGCCATGGTAAGCAAACTCAAACAGCGGCGCCTGCGCCGCCTTAAAGCCGACGTGGCCTGGTGGCGCGAGGAGGCAGAGGATTGCCGCTCCCGTCTGCTGGAACTTGCCGGGGAAATCGACAGGCTCAAAAAGCAAGTTATCCGCGTGCCGATGCCGGTGGTGGTTCCTGAGTCCGTAGCCGATGAACTGAAACTGAGAGAGGTGGGGTGATGGATGATTTAAACAAAATAATCACCAATGCTCGCGTACTCTCATGGAAGAGAGAATTTGGGCCATTCGTAAAGTGCCCTGAGTGTTTCGGCCTTCTGGCAAAGTGCGATCTTTGCAAAGGCAAGGGGAAGCTTATCCAGGAGGATATTGACGCGTGGAACAATCCGATCGCCAGAATGAAGCGGGAGCGGAATCATGGTTAACGTAACCCAGGAATCGCTGGCCGCCCGCATCGCGGAACTGGAATCCGGCCCGCGCTCGCTGAAAGAGGATTTTGCGCTGCAGGCGTACCGGATGCTCCGCAAGTATCTGGCAACCCCTATTGAGGAGAATCTTGAGAGTGGGATGGACAGGATTGACGCTGATTTCAGGGTCCTGCAAGAACTCGCTGATCGCATTGAGCGCGATCCGAACAATGCAGGATGGTATATGCACAGAGCCTATATGCTTGGGAATGGTTGTGATGTTAACGAAGCTTTGGGAATGCCACCCAGAGATTACTCAAAGCCAATGTTGAAATTAATTATGGGTGGTAAAAATGGCTAAGACCGCAGCAGAGCGCAAAGCAGCGCAGCGCGCACGCCAGGCTGAAGCCGGTGAACGCAAGCTGGAGCTGGTGCTCGACGAGCAGGAAATGGAGATGCTGGCGCGAAACTGTGCAGGGCGTCGCCCCGGGCGTGACCCATACGAACTGAGCGAGTACATTGCTCTGTTGATCCGCCAGGATGATGCTCGGGTGCGCGGCCGCATCAAAGCTATCAGCGCCAACCGGTGCGGCAAGTGCGGCGACAGACTGCCGGTGAAGTCCTGCCCATGCGCCGGTGATTCGGCGTGCTGGGTTACCCAGGGCTGGCACGAAACGAAACTTGCCGTGTGACAGGTCACGGTGGGTTGACTAAATCCTCACATGATTATACTGTTTAAATGTACAGTATTTTTATGTGAGGTTCCATTATGGGCTTTCCATCTCCGGCAAAAGACTACGCAGAAGCAACGCTCACCATCACCAGCCTGTGCGGATACGACGGCAACTGCCGCACCATCGAGACGTCAGCGGGCTACGCAATCATCAACGTTTCGCACAAACCACATCCGGGTGATACCGTGCTGATATCGTATTGCGGCCGCACGGAGTTCGCCATTGTGCAGGGCAAGGCGCTGATCACTCCTGACGGTGAAGCTCTGGAAGGCGAGGCGCTGGACGACACGACAGTGCACGGCGTGGTGACCCATTTCCTGAACCGCGTAGACAATCAGCGACCAGACCCGATACCAGTCATGTAACATCTTCGCGGGCGTGATAGTATTACCTGCATGGTAATAAAATTACTCAGGTGGTAATGATGCCCGCGACACCAAAAACCCACAAACGCAAATCAACGCAATATAAGCCTCTTACAGCGATGCAGGAGGCTTACTGCCAGTCCTACATTAAGACACCTGAAAATCAGTCTCAGGCGGCGATTGACGCAGGATTTTCGCCTAATACGGCAGCCGTCAAAGCCAGCGTGATGATGCGCGATGAAAGAATCCAGAAACGAATCGCGGAACTGATGGAGGAACGCAACAAGCGTAACCGCGTCAGCGCTGATTACGTCCTCATGCGCCTGGTGGAAATCGACCAGATGGATGTGCTGGATATCCTGAACGATGACGGCAGCCTGAAACCTATCCGCGAGTGGCCGAAAATATGGCGTACTACGCTCAGCGGGTTCGACCTGTCTTCAACCATCATGAACATGAACGAGGATTCGATAGAGACCATCCTCAAAAAAATTAAATGGCCGGACAAGGTGAAGAACCTCGAGCTGATTGGTAAGCACGTCGACGTTAATGCGTTCAAAGAGCGCCTGGAGGTTTCTGGCACTGTCACCATCGCTGACCGCATGGCAAAGGCACGTGACCGCGTTAAGAAACAGGCTGGTGGTGAAGAATGACAGCAGCAGCCATGTCGCCGGAAGAGCAGCTCGTCGAGGATATCGCCTCGTTCACGAATGACCCGCTGGGCTATGCGCTGTATGCGTTCCCGTGGGGAGAAGATGGTACAGAACTGGCACATGCCACCGGTCCGCGTAAATGGCAGGCTGACGCATTCCGTGAGATACGGGATCACCTTCAGAACCCCGCTACGCGTCACCAGCCGCTGATGCTGGCCCGCGCATCCGGCCACGGTATCGGCAAATCCGCATTCATCTCGATGCTGATTAACTGGGGCATGTCCACCTGCGAGGACTGCAAGGTGGTGGTGACCGCCAACACCGACAACCAGCTGCGCACCAAGACCTGGCCGGAAATTATCAAATGGTCGAACCTGGCTATCACGAAAGAGTGGTTCACATGCACCGCCACGGCGATGTACAGCAACGATCCTGGTCATGATAAACGCTGGCGCGCTGACGCTATCCCATGGTCTGAGCACAACACAGAGGCGTTCGCCGGTCTGCACAACGAGCGCAAGCGCATCATCGTGGTATTCGACGAAGCGTCAAATATTGCCGATCTGGTCTGGGAGGTTGCCGAAGGTGCGCTGACCGATGAGGATACCGAAATCATCTGGGTGGCGTTCGGGAACCCGACGCGTAACACCGGGCGTTTCCGTGAATGCTTCCGCAAGTACAAGCACCGCTGGAAGTGCGCACAGATTGACAGCCGCACCGTGGAAGGCACGAACAAGCAGCAACTGCAGAAATGGGTGGACGACTACGGCGAGGACAGCGACTTCGTGAAGGTCCGCGTGAGGGGGATCTTCCCTGACGCGTCAGAACTCCAGTTTATCCCGACCGGACTCACCGACGAGGCAATGAAGCGCGTAGTGACCGCTGCGCAGGTGGCGCACGCTCCGGTAATTATCGGCGTCGACCCGGCATATTCCGGCGTGGATGACGCGGTGATATACCTGCGGCAGGGGCTACACAGCAAAGTGCTATGGACCGGCAACAAGACCACCGACGATCTGATTATGGCGAAGCGCATCGCCGACTTTGAAGACCAGTACCAGGCTGATGCGGTGTTTATCGACTTTGGCTACGGTACCGGGCTGAAGTCCATCGGTGACGGCTGGGGCCGGACGTGGCAGCTAATCCCGTTCGGCGGCGGCTCTACCGACCCGCAGATGCTCAATAAGCGCGGCGAGATGTTCAACAGCTGCAAAACGTGGCTGAAACTCGGCGGCGCGCTGGATGACCAGGAGACGGCTGATGACCTGTCGGCGGCAGAGTACAAAGTCAGGGTGGACGGAAAGATCGTCATTGAACCGAAGGAAGATATCAAAGAGCGCTTAGGCCGCTCGCCTGGCAAGGGCGACGCACTGCTGCTGACGTTTGCTTTCCCGGTCACGAAGCGGCTACGCATACCAGGGCAGGATAGTCAGCAGGGCAAGGCGGTCACAGAGTATGACCCGTGGAAATAGATAATAAAATCAATGGGCGCAAAATTGCGCTTGGGTAAAACAAAGCCCGCATTATCGGGCCTTGAAATACGGAGTGCTCAGGATGGTATCTGTCAGCTCATGCTCGCACTTTTTAACCTTCTGGAAGATGTCATTCATCCTGTCGATCACTTCCTGGTCTGCTGCTCTTCGCTTCTTTGTTCTGGCGCTCAGTCTGCGTTTTGACATAGTTACCTCTAATTAAAGCCCGCGCATCGGCGAGCTGGTTGTGACATGTCACGGCGTTAGAAAGTAATCTTATCGAATGCAGCGTTAATCGCTTCTGCTGCATTGTTGGCTGAATTTTTGTCAATGAATGACTGTTTACCAAGCACTTCAGCCAGGCACTGCAGTTTGGTGTGGTAGAGGTTCTCGCGGCGAATCTCTTCGGCAGGAGATTGTTTCTGAATGCCTTCAACTGTCTTCTTCATAATATTCACCTTAAAAAAATGCCCGGACGAACCGGGCGAACTGGAAGCAATGACTACGGAGTGCCTTCCTTGGCGGGTGATGCAGGGTTTACAGCGCAACGTCATCGGAATGGCGTTCTGCTGTAAAAAAAAAGTGTCGGTACCAGCGAGCTGTAACTCGGGGATGAATCTGGTACCGACAAAGGTAGATAGCAATTACATTGGCACTACGGTTTACCACGGTCCTAACGTGATTGGGTTGTGGTGCTGTGCGTCAGCATTTCCTTTCGTCGCCTTGGTATCCGCCGCAACCGAACCAACTAGCATCAGGAAAACCACAACGGAAAGAGCACTGCACTTTGCTTCGTACTCCGTGGCAATGATGTCCACCATGTAAACCTGCAATGCTCTTACCTGTTGTGTGCCTGTCTTTCCAGACTGTCAGCAATTCGGTAACACGGCTTGCTTGCCGTGGCGTCCGGACTGTTCAGATCCTTCAGCAATACGGGATATACCCGTTCGAAAACACTACTTCCACTACCGCTACCAGTAGTGAAGAGAGCACTGATTACCACAGTGGACCACCCGGCGAGGGAGGCGTTGCTTCCGCCTATGCTCTCTTCACTACATCCTCGTCTCTTCCGATGTGTCACACCGTATCGCCACGATGGTGAGTCGTCATGTCGTGCATACCGATAACACTGACTTGCACATTCCGGTTACCCGCTCAGGGGATAAGGAAACCAAGGAGCCCCGCCGGACCGCTGCGGCACATGTGCCATATGCCGTACTGCTCACACCTGGAAGCGCACTCACCAGTTTGATTTAGCGACAAGACTTCACAGAACCGACATCAAAGTGCGCTTTCATGTTGTGTTACCTGAAGGGTAATAATTGCACGGCATTATGTCAATACACTACGTAAAATAATCCGTATATGGTTAAATTGGTAATAATTTAATCGTGTGTGAGGTTATCGCTATGTGTATCGGCAGCAAGCCATCAGTGCCAGCGGCACCAGAAGTTCAGGCCGCACCTCAGGAGCAGGACGCCGCTGTGGTCAGTGCCCGCGATGACGAAGAGCGCCGCCGCCGCGCAGCAGCAGGCACCAAATCGACAATGCTGACTGGCGCCCAGGGCGACACCTCCGCAGCCAACACCAGCGGTAAAACGCTGCTCGGTCAGTAACGGAGCGCGCAGAGATGGCGGAAACCGAAAAAGAGCGGCTGCTGAAGCAGCTCGCACAGCTGAAGAATGAGCGCACATCGTTCGAGCCACACTGGCGCGACCTGAGCGACTTTATCAATCCGCGTGGTTCCCGCTTCCTGACGTCTGACGTTAACCGTGACGATCGCCGCAACACCAAAATTGTTGACCCGACCGGCTCAATGGCTCAGCGCATTCTGTCCAGTGGCATGATGTCCGGCATCACCAGCCCGGCCCGTCCGTGGTTCAAGCTAGCTACGCCTGACCCTGACATGATGGATTACGGCCCGGTTAAAATCTGGCTGGAAGTCGTGCAGCGCCGCATGAACGAAGTGTTCAACAAGTCGAATCTGTATCAGTCTCTTCCTGTCATGTACGCCAGCCTGGGTACTTTCGGTACCGCCGCGATGGCCGTGCTCGAAGATGACCAGGACGTGATCCGAACAATGCCTTTCCCGATTGGCAGCTACTACCTGGCGAACAGCCCGCGCGGCAGCGTCGATACTTCCTTCCGCCAGTTCTCCATGACAGTGCGCCAGCTGGTGCAGGAGTTTGGCCTGGACAACGTGAGCTCGTCCGTGAGGAGCCAGTGGGAAAACGGCACGTATGAAAACTGGATCGAGGTTAACCACTGCATCACGCCAAACATCAACCGCGACAGCGGCAAGATGGACAGCAAGAACAAGCCGTTCCGCTCTGTCTATTTCGAGACCGGCGGCGACGCCGACAAGTTGCTGCGTGAATCCGGGTTCGATGAATTCCCGATCCTGGCACCGCGCTGGGAAGTGAACGGCGAGGACGTCTACGCATCCTCCTGTCCTGGCATGCTGGCACTCGGTCAGGTTAAAGCACTTCAGGTTGAGCAGAAGCGTAAAGCTCAGCTGATCGACAAGGCCACTAATCCGCCGATGGTTGCGCCTACATCGCTGAAAAATCAGCGCGTATCCCTGCTGCCTGGCGACGTGACCTATCTTGACGTGCTGAGCGGCCAGGACGGTTTCAAGCCTGTTTATCTGGTTAACCCGAATACCGCCGACCTGCTGGCTGACATTCAGGACACCCGCCAGACCATCAACAGCGCCTACTTTGTCGACCTCTTCATGATGCTGCAGAACATCAACACCCGCTCAATGCCGGTGGAAGCGGTGATCGAGATGAAGGAAGAGAAGCTGCTGATGCTCGGCCCGGTGCTGGAGCGTCTGAACGACGAAGCGCTTAACCCGCTTATTGATCGCGTGTTCTCAATCATGGCGCGCAAGAACATGCTGCCACCTCCGCCGGAAGTTATGCAGGGGATGCCGCTGCGCATCGAGTACATCTCCGTGATGGCGCAGGCGCAGAAATCTATCGGGCTCACCAGCCTGTCGCAAACCGTTGGATTTATCGGCCAGCTCGCACAGTTCAAACCTGAAGCGCTCGACAAGCTCGACGTGGATCAGGCTATCGACGCGTTCTCCGAAATGTCAGGCGTATCGCCAACCGTCATCGTTCCGCAGGAGCAGGTGCAGGGAATCCGCGAGGAACGAGCCAAACAGCAGCAGGCGGCGCAGGCAATGGCTATGGGCCAGGCAGCGGCGCATGGCGCCAAGACGCTCAGCGAGACTCAGACAGCAGACCCAAGCGCACTGACAGCAATCACTAACGCAGTGGGGGCGCAGCAGTAATGACGCATATCGACGATGAAGATCGCAAAGCGGGGTTGGAAGCCAAACAGGAGCTTCTGGCTCAGCGAGATATCGAAGATATCCAGTTTGTCATGGGAAGCGAGCAGGGCCGCCGGGTCATCTGGTCGCTTCTGGAGAAAGGTCAGGTGTTCGGCACCTGCTTCAACGTAGAGCCGCACATTACCGCATTCAACGAAGGGCAGCGCAACCTGGCGCTGGTTCTGTTTCAGCGCGTCATGACGCACTGCCCGGATCAGTATCTGAAGATGGCCGCAGAGGCCGGTGAGGACAATTTATGACACAGGTACAAACCCAGCGCGTCGTGCGCCTCGATGGTTCTAACCAGGTGGTTGAGGTTCCGGATCCTGCTCCGGCGGTAATTGGAGCACCGACCGCGACTGATTACGGCGGTGTGAAGCTGGGAGCGACCATTGCTGCTCCAGCTGCAATGACGGCTACCTCTGATACTAACTCTTCCGCATCAGACGTGGCTGGCCTGCTCGCAGACCACAACGACCTGGTTACCAAATACAACGCGCTACTGGCAGATACCACCGCACTGCGCACCACTCTTGCCGCTGTTCTGGCGCAGCTCAAAGCCAAAACGATACCGGTTTAAGGAGATAACCAATGAATTTATTTGAACGTTTGCTGCACCGCCGTCTTTGCAATGAGCAACCTGCTGATGGTGGCGCTGCACCGGCACCTTCTGAGCCAGCAGCACCTGCTGCCGAAGCTCCGGCGCCTGCAGGCGAACCAGCGAAACCAGAAGGCGATAAGCCACAGCCTGGCGCTGAAGGTGGCAAGTCTCAGGAAGATAAGCCTGCTGATGGTGATAAGCCAGCAGAAAAGCCTGATGAAAAAGAGCCGAAGCAGGAAGGCGCGCCGGAGAAATACGAGTTTCAGGCCGCTGAAGGCGTTGAGCTAGATACCGAAGCGCTGAAGGACTTCGAGCCGGTTGCCCGCGATCTGAACCTGACCAATGAGCAGGCGCAGAAGCTGGTGGACGCGTACCCGAAAATTCTGGCCGGTGTTCAGCAGCGTCAGGCTGAAGCCTGGCAGGCGCAGACAGAGCAGTGGGCAGCCGACGTGAAGGCTGACAAGGAGATCGGTGGCGACAAGCTGACCGCAAACCTCAGTGCTGCGCAGCGTGCTCTGGACATGTTCGGCACGCCTGAGCTCAAGGAATACCTGAATACCACCGGACTGGGTAACCACCCGGATCTGGTTAAGACGTTCGTGAAAATCGGTAAAGCCATGTCTGAAGACGGCATGGTCGATGGCAGTAATCAAGGCCAGCGTAGTGCGGCCGAAGTGCTTTATGGCTAATAAGAGAGGATATAACCATGGCTGTTAAAGGCGTAAATGCGCTGACGCTGGCTGACTGGGCTAAGCGCACTGATCCAAACGGGAAGGTAGACAAGATCGTCGAACTCCTTTCCCAGACAAACGAAATTCTGACGGACATGATGTTCGTTGAGGGCAACCTACCAACCGGTCACCGCACCACTGTGCGCTCTGGTCTTCCGCAGCCTACCTGGCGTTTGCTGAACTATGGCGTGCAGCCGACCAAGTCCACTACCGTACAGGTTACTGACACTGTCGGCATGCTGGAGGCTTATGCAGAAGTTGATAAGTCACTGGCTGATCTGAACGGTAACACTGCTGAATTCCGCCTGTCTGAAGATCGTGCATTCCTCGAAGGCATGAACCAGCAGATGGCTCAGACCCTGTTCTACGGCGACACCAGTGTCAACCCGCAGCAGTTCATGGGCCTGTCATCACGCTACTCAAGCAAATCCGCAGGAAACGGCCAGAACATCATTGATGCTGGCGGTACCGGTACAGATAACACCTCTATCTGGCTGGTGGTCTGGGGCGAAAACACTGTGCACGGCATCTTCCCTAAAGGGCAGAAGGCTGGTTTGCAGACTCAGAACCTTGGCGAGCAGACACTGACCGATGCCAATGGCGGCAAATACCAGGGTTACCGCACCCATTATAAATGGGATAACGGGCTGGCTCTACGTGACTGGCGCTACGTTGTGCGCATCGCCAACATCGACGTGAGCGATCTTTCTGTGCCGGGTTCTGCCGCAAACATCGTCACATTGATGGTTAAAGCGCTTCACCGCGTTCCTAACCTGAAGATGGGTCGTGCAGTGTTCTACATGAACCGTACCGTTGCCCAGGCGCTGGATCTGCAATCTCTTGATAAAGCCTCTCTGGCTCTGTCCGTAAAAGAGACTGAAGGCGAATTCTGGACCACGTTCCGTGGCATCCCAATCCGTGAAACCGATGCGATTCTGGAAACAGAAGCGCGCGTTGTTTAACGCCTGTCATTAACTGATGGGCCTTAACCGGCCCATAAATGGAGAAAGAAAATGATCCTCGACAAACTGTTGATGTTCTCCGAAGCGCAGGCGGTAACTGCTGGCGGCGCTTCCACTGACGTTATCGACCTGGCACCTATCGACGGCACCCGCCGCGATATCGGTGTTGGCTACCCACTGGAATTCTGGGCAAACGTGAATACCACTGCAACAGCGGCTGGTGCCGCCACCCTGAACGTCCAGTTACAGACCAGCCCAGATAACTCCACCTGGACCACTATCTACGACAGCGGAACGCTGGCACTGGCGGCGCTTACTGCTGGCAAACGTCTGTTCTCTGCCAAGGTTCCGGCAGGTGTCCAGCGCTATCTGCGCGTCAACTACGTGGTCGGTACAGGACCGCTGACTGCTGGCGCGTTCACCTCTGGTATTAACCTGGATGTTGACAACAACACTCCGTACTACCCAACCCGATCCAAAGTGACAGGCTAAGGTGACAGCTATGGAAAAAGCAAAATACCGAGTCCTGCGCTTATCCCATATTCACAATAACCTCTGGCCGGAAGGCTCTGAGATTGAATATGACGGTGAGCCAGGATCGGCGCTTGAGCCGCTGAATGATGCAGCGGTTAAAGCCAAAAAGGACGTAGCGAAGAAGCGTGGCGAGAAGTATGACGCACCGGAAATCACCAAAAAGAAATCTGATGATGACGGTGGCCAGGGCAATAGCGATGAAGTCGGAGAGCTGGACAAGCTCCGTGAAGAGTATGAAGTGCTCTTTAATGAGAAACCGCATCATAACGTTAAGGCCGAAACGCTCCGCGAGAAAATCGCAGATAAGCGTAAAGAACTGGGCGTCTAAGCCTCGCTAATAAAACAAGGGGCTTCGGCCCCTTTATTGCAGGAGTCCGCTATGGAACTGGTAAACCTCAAAACCGGTACTGACAGCTACCAGGATGAATCTGGTGAAACAAAAACCCGCGATGATTATCCATGGGGTCTATGCATCAACCTTGACAATGAAACACTGAAGAAACTCGGTGCAACGCCGCAGCCTGTAGGTACTGAGGTGATGATCTCCGCCAAAGCTATCATCAAAAGCATGTCGACTCGCGAAGATGGTGAGGGTGTCAGGCACGATGCCAGCCTGCAAATCACTGACATGGCACTCAGTCCGGTATCTGGTGAACAGCCCAAAACCGCCGCGGAAACGCTCTATGGTGGGGAGGATGATTAATGGCCTCCGTTATCGAGATCTGCAACCGCGCGCTGAGCAATATCGGCAACAGCCGTAGCATTAACAGTCTGAACGAGGCCAGCAAAGAAGCCGATCAGTGCTCCCTGCATTTCGATGCGTGCCGCGATGCTGCGCTGGCTGACTTCGACTGGAACTTTGCCACCAAACGCCTGGCGCTGGCTGACACCAATAGCCCGCCGCCGGACTGGCAATACGCATACCAGTACCCGACTGACTGCGTGCGCATCACCGAAATTATGGTGCCCGGTGTTCGTAACCCTACGGCTGCCATGCGCATCAACTATGAGGTCGGGGCCAACGCGGACGGAACTGGTAAGCTGATCTACACCGACCAGCCGCAGGCATGGCTGAAGTACATTGCGCGCGTCACCGACGTGAACATGTTCGACCCAATTTTCATGGAGGCGCTTTCCTGGCGTCTGGCGGCCGCCATCAACATGCCGCTCACAGGCAGCGCAGATCTCGGTAACAACGCACTGAACATGTACCAAAAGGTCATCCTGAGCGCTGGCTCTCACAGCCAGAACGAATCTCAGGAGCCGCAGCCACCAGTCGATGAGTTTACAGCAGCGAGGTTGTCATAATGGCTATCAGCTGGATCCAGCCGAGCTTTGCCGGCGGTGAGATTGGCCCGTCACTGTACGGGCGCATCGATATGTCGAAGTATCAGGTGGCGCTGCGCAAGTGCGATAACTTCATAGTCCGCCAGTATGGCGGGGTGGAGAATCGACCGGGAACGCGCTTCGTCGGCGAAGCAAAATATTCGAACAAAAAATGCCGCCTTATCCCGTTCCAGTTCTCGACGGTTCAAACCTATGCGCTGGAGTTCGGCGACGGCTACATGCGGGTTATCAAAGACGGCGCGTATGTGCTGAACAGCAGCAATGTAATCTACGAGCTGGCTATGCCGTATGCGGAAGCCGATCTGTTCCGCATCAAATTCACACAGAGCGCCGACGTGCTTACGCTGGTTCACCCTGCCTACCCTCCGAAAGAACTGCGGCGATACGCGCACGACAACTGGCAGATAGTCGACGTCACCACCAAAAACGGCCCATTCGAAGATATCAACGTTGATGAATCAGTGAAGGTTTACGCCAGCGCCAGCACCGGCACAATTACGCTGACGGCCAGTTCTGCCATCTTTGGCGCTGAGCAGGTAGGTAAACTCTTCTATCTCGAGCAGCCTGCTGTTGATTCCGTTCCTGTCTGGGAGACCAGCAAAACCACGGCTATCAACGACGTGCGCCGCGCTGACAGCAACTACTACCGGGCCAACACTGCAGGGAAGACAGGTACTCTTCGCCCTTCGCATACTGAAGGCATGTCCTGGGATGGCTGGGGTGGCACCGGGGATAGCGATACAGGCATTCAGTGGGAATACCTGCACAGCGGTTTCGGTATTGTGCGTATCGCGGCTGCGTCAGGCACTACCGCCACAGCCACGGTGATCAGCTATATCCCGTCTCAGGTTGTCGGATCAGCCAATGGCAGTTACAAGTGGGCGCGCTACGCCTGGAACAGCGTCAATGGTTATCCGAGCACCGTCGTTTACTACCAGCAGCGTCTGTATTTCGCCGCGTCCACCGCGTACCCACAAACAATCTGGGCCAGTCGAACCGGCGATTATAAAGACTTTGGCAAGAACAACCCTATTCAGGATGACGATCGCATTATCTACACCTACGCAGGTCGCCAGGTGAATGAGATTCGTCATCTGATTGACGTTGGCAGCCTGGTCGCGCTGACATCCGGCGGTGAATACACGATATCCGGAGACCAGAATAAGGTGCTCACGCCGTCGGCATTCTCGTTCAGCTCACAGGGAAACAACGGTTCCAGCAATGTGCCTCCTATCGCAGTGGCAAACATCGCACTGTTCATCCAGGAGAAGGGCAGCGTGGTTCGCGATCTGGCCTATTCATTCGACGTCGACGGGTACCAGGGTACTGACCTGACCATACTGGCAAACCACCTGTTCCAGAAGCGCAGCATTGTCGACTGGTCATTCTGCATCGTGCCTTACAGCAGCGCGTTCTGCATCCGCGACGACGGCAAACTGCTGGTATTGACCTATCTGCGCGATCAGCAGGTTTTCGCCTGGGCACCACAGTCCAGCACCGGGAAGTACGAAAGCACCTGCTCTATCAGCGAAGGCAGCGAGGATGCTGTTTACTTCGTGGTGAACCGGACTATCAACGGGCAGACGAAGCGCTACATCGAGCGCCTGTCAAGCCGCCTGTTTACCAGTGATGAAGATGCTTTCTTTGTCGACTGTGGACTGAGCTATGACGGGCGCAATACCTCAACGCGTACCATGACGATCAGTGGCGGGACAGGAAACTGGAGTTATCAGGTCGACTACCCGGTGACGATTAGCGGCGGGGCTTACTTTGTTGGCACGGACGTCGATGCACAGATTCAGTTCCCGTACTCAGAGACCGATCCTGATACCGGCAACGTGGTGGCGAAAGAGCTGCGCGGAGACATCGTTTCGGTGACCAGCAGCGCGGCGGTGGTTGTGCGATTCAACCGTGATGTTCCGGCGGTGCTTCGGAATGCGGCCACGACCAACTGGCAAATGGCTCGCCAGACGTTTGGCGGGCTGTCTCACCTGGAAGGACAGACAGTAAACATTCTCTCCGATGCAAACGTAGAGCCGCAGAAGACCGTAACTGCTGGCGCTGTCACGCTGGAATCACCGGGCGCAGTGGTGCATATCGGGCTGCCGATCACAGCTGAATTCGAAACGCTGGACATCAACATAAACGGGCAGGAAACGCTGCTGGATAAAAAGCAGTTAATCCCGACTGTAACGATGGTCGTCAACGCCAGCCGTGGCATCTGGGCAACTACTCCAGGTGGTGAGTGGTACGAATATCCACAGCGTGAGTTCGAGTTTTACGACGATCCGGTTGATGATGCCACCGGCAAGGTTGAGGTGAAGCTCGACAGCAACTGGGATAAAAACGGGCGCGTTAAGGTGCGCCAGCTCGACCCACTGCCGCTTTCTGTTCTGGCGGTCCTGCCACGAATGACCGTGGGGAGTTTCTGATGATTAAAGCTCAGATCGTTCCCGCCACCACAGAGCATATCGAAGCCATGCTGCCGCATGTCCGCCAGGCTGACGCTGATGAATTTATGGCGACAAACGGCTGGAGCCCGCGACGCGTGCTTGAAACCGGGCTGCGCACTTCAACATTCTGCTGCGCCGGGCTGGTTAACGGCGAGGTAGTCACCATCTTCGGTGTGGCACCAGCATCCATGATCGGCGGCAGCGGCATTCCATGGCTGGTAGGCACTGACGCGCTGGAGAAATACCAGCGCACTTTCCTGCGCCGGTGCGGGAAAGTGGTCAATGCAATGCTGTCCGTTTACCCGTATCTTGAAAATTACGTTGATGCCCGCAACCACGTCGCGCGCGTATGGCTGCACTGGCTTGGTTTCACCATCGAAGATCCTAAGCCTTATGGCATCAACAATCTCCCGTTCCACCGTTTCCACATGGAGAGAAAATAATGTGCGGACCAGTTGCCTTTGTAGCTGCAAGCTTGGCTATGTCTGCAATGCAGGCATATAACCAGCATCAGCAGGGTAAATACGCTAAAGCTGTAGCAGATCAGAACGCAGATATTGCTGAAAATCAGGCGCAGGATGCAGTCAACCGTGGGAATATTGAGGCTGATCAGCACCGTCGAGAAATGCGGCAGCGGGCGGGTACTCAGGCCGCCACAATGGGTGCCACAGGGGCAGAACTCTCGACTGGTAACGCGCTGGATATCTTCGGCGATACGGCGCAGTTTGGCACTCTTGATGCATTAACCACAGTCAATAACGCTCAGCGAGAGGCATATGGGTACCAGGTACAGGGAATGAATGCCACCGCCCAGGGGAATGCCGCTCAAAGCCAGGCAAGAGCTGCTGTTAATCAGACCTTAATGACTGCTCCGCTAAAAGCCTATGGTGCATATCAAATGGGTGGCGGCACATGGAGTCCTTTTACGCAAAGTAATGCAGCTCCTATTTCCGCTGCTGTTGGTACAAGAACCGGTCGATAAGGAGAAAAAATATGCCAGTCGTACCAACCACATCCGGGCGTCAGGTCCAGAGCAGGGGTGTATCAACGCAAGGCTTTCAGACATTTGATCAGCCTAACATTTCAGATTCAATTGTTGCTGCTGGAAGTCAGGCCATGGATGTGCTTGGTCAGGCCAAGCAGCGTGCTGATGTTGCCCAGGCGCAGGACGCATCACTGCAACTCAGCCAGATTTCCAGCGATCTGCTGAACAACCCGGATACTGGTCTGCTCAACATGCAGGGTAAAAATGCTCTCGGTAAGGGGCAGGAATACACCCAGCAATTCGACTCTAAGGTTGAGCAGATTGCCATGACGCTGCCTGAGGGTTCCCGCGCCGGATTCATGCAGCAGGCACAGCAGCAGCGCATTCAGTTCACTTCTCAGGCCGGTCGCCATGAGATCACACAGCTCAATGCTTACGAAGAGGGGCAATTCCAGGCGACGCTGGCGAACAACGGGAAGCTGGCAGCAGCCGCATACGGCGATAATGCTAACTATGTGCTGTACAACCAGCAGACTTTCCAGCAGATCGACGACTACGGCGCCGCGCATGGCTGGAGCCCGGAACAGATTCAGGCGAAAAAGATTGAGTTCAAGGAGAAGGTTGCCGATGCTTCGCTGTCTCAGTGGTCAGCCAATAACGCTATCGACTTCATTCACAGCAATGGCGAACTAAGCGACACGGCAACAGGCTCCCGCCGCGCAGTATCAGAAGGCGGTAGCGGTGACGGTGCCCGCGGCATCCGGAACAATAACCCCGGAAACCTCGAGTACAGCAAAACAAACCCGTGGATTGGGCAGACAGGCGATGACGGCCGCTTTGCCAAATTCGAGACGCCGGAGCATGGAATCCGCGCGTTGGGCCGCAACCTGCTGTCGTACCAGCGCCAGGGCATTGATACCGTCAGCGACATTATCAACCGTTGGGCGCCTCCTTCAGACAATAACAACACCGATGCGTACATCAAAGCGGTATGTGCGCAGCTCGGCGTGACGGCAGATCAGCAGCTTGATGCCTCTAACCCTGACACGCTGAAGGCTCTGTGTGCAGCAATCATCCAGCATGAGAACGGAAGTCAGCCGTACAGCGACCAGCAACTCGCAACCGGCGTTAGCGCTGCTATTGGCCTGTCTCAGCTTCCGACCAGCACCAAACGCTACACCGGGAACGCAGCATTCGACGCGGCATCACCGGAGGCGCAGGCTACCTTCCTTCGCCAGGCTGACCAAATCCGCAAGCAGCAGCAGGCGGAGTATCGCACCAGCATTGACAGCCAGGTGCGCGATGCAACCGCGGCTTACATGCGCGGCGTAGATTTCCCGAATGCTCCAACACAGACCGACTTCCTGGCGGCCTACGGCGTGCGCGAAGGGAATCTCCGTTACACTGAATTCAGGAACACGCAGATCGCCGGGCAATACATCGGCTCTTTCCGCAACATGCCGACGAGCAGCATTACAGCCTACGTTGATCAGCTGCGCCCGGGAACCGGAGAAACAGGCGAGGGCTATGCTTCCCGCGCTGAATTGTTCGATCAGGTGTCGGCGGCGGCCACGAAGGTGATCAGCCAGCGCCAGAACAACCCGTTCAATGCTGCGGTTGAGATCGGAGCGTATAAGCCAATCGCAAGCAACAACCCTAACGACATCACGGCAGAGGTTGCCAACCGCTTCTCTTCTCATGAGAGTCTGCGCGCGCTGGGTATCAACGCGCCAATCCTGTCCAGAGAAGAGGCGGCTGCCCTGTCTGAGCAGGTACGCGGCACCAAAGACGTAAACCAGACCATCAGCCTGTTGCAGAGCATGGGTGAAACGCTATCGGCACCCGCAATGCGCCAGGTTGCTTCTGCCATTGCGCCGAACAACGCAGCGACAGCCTATTCCGCTCTGCTGCTTGGCACGCCGGATAACCAGTACGACAACACCAAGCCGTCTATCGCCTACAGCCAGTTCATCGGCTACAAGCCGACCATGAACAAGTACGATGTCTCGAAGGTGATCCTGGCTGGTGACCAGTTGCTGAACCCGACCAAGGCGATGAAAGACGCTGGCATAACTCCGGTCCAGTTGCCAAGCGAAGATAAGCTTAAACGCGCATTCGACGATCAGGTTGGAAACTCGTTTGCCAATAACCCGCAGGCTCGCCAGCTAAGCTACAACCTTTTCAAAGCCGCTTATGCCGGGATCGCTTATCAGTCCGGCGATGCCTCAATGACGCGTACTGATGCAGCCAACTCCGACGTAGTTGAAAAGGCAGCGCAGTACGCCACGGGCGGAGTGTACAAGGGATTCAATGGCGGCGACGTGGTAATGCCATTCGGGATGGATAAATCCACGTTCAAGGACCGCTACACCGCTTCCGCTCAACAGGCTCTGAAAGATGCAGGGCTGAACGTAAACGCTGCTTCAAACTTCACTCCGGTCAATATCGGCAACAACCAGTACCGGCTTGTAAGCGGCAGCGGACGCTGGGCGACGGATCCGAAAACCAATGAAGCTATCGTCGTGAGGGTTGAATAATGTCTGATGTATTTTCTCTGGCTCCGGAAGGTCAGGCGTGGACCGACGATAAAACAGCAGCCAACCCTGCACGGCCTGAAGACTACGAGCCAACATTCTTTCAGGGCTCAATTGCTGCGCCGGTGCGCGGCGTGGCGGAAGGTACTCTCGGTCTGGCGCAGTCTGCCGTAGGATTCAGTAAGCGCCTTATCAGCGATCCGGCATTCACCGCCGACGTAGCGCCAACAGTCAATATCTTCCGTGTGATGTTCCCCGATGCCGACAAAGCGCTGAACGACACCTACGACACGATCGGCAAACAGCTGCAGGACGCGCGCGGATACGTGAAGCCGGATGCTGGTAGCCAGGGCACCGCTGCCGAGGTTCTTTATGGCCTCGGTCAGTTCGTGCCGGCCATTGGCGCAACCATTGTTGGCGGTCCGGCCGTCGGCGCAGCTACTGCATTCAGCTCTACGTATGAGCAGTCCTATCAGGATTTCAAAGGGAAGGGTGTAGACGAGTCTACGGCGCGTAATCTGGCAACGCAGCAGAGCCTTTTCAATGCAGCTGGCATGGCATTACCTGCAGCCGTCGGCAGAACGCTGGCAACGCGAATTGCCTCAGGTGTGGCAATCAACACCGGATTCGGCGGACTCAACCGCTACTCCGTTGGCGAAACTCTGGAGGAGAAAGGCTACGCCGAGATGGCGAAACAGTACCGGGTGTTTGACGGTCAGGCGATGCTGGTGGATGCGGTGCTGGGCGGTGCCTTTGGTGGTGCCCATCACCTGGCCGCGCGAAATGCTGACGCTCCGCCATCGGCAGAAACCGAAGCGCCTGTTCCGGCGGCAGAGGTGCAGAGCGTTTCGGATAATTCTCCACAGCCTCAGGGCGAAGCTACGTCACAACCCGCTCCACTTGGTGATGGTCCTGCTGTGCCAGATGCCCCGCAGGTAACATACGAATCAAGAATGGCTGAATTGCAGCAGAGTGCAGAACAGCTTTTATCCCGCGGCGACAGGAAGGTGTGGCAGTCAGAAATTGCTAACGGCGAGAGGGCTGTGGCTAAACTTGAGGGCCAGGATAAAGCCATTCGCGATGCCGCACCAACCGGAAGCGCTGGCGCTAACCGCCGGTATTATGCAGAAAACAGGGCAAAACTTGATGACATAGCCAGCCAGCTAACGGCAGCCAGAGAGCGCCTTCAGAATGCACGTGACACCCTTGCTCCTCATCAGCAGGGTGGTCAGTTTTATGAGGCCCGTGCTGACTTAACACGCATTCAGCAGGGGATCATCCCTGAAAGCATGCGCGGTCTCGTCAGGGAGTCGGTCATTAAGCCTAGCGACATTGATGCCGCTCATACGCTGAATGAAGGGCTGTATTACGATCTGGAATCCTCCCCGGTGCTGCACGCAAGCAACGAGAGTATCAACAGCCATGTGGCGGCAATGGACGAAGCCTACCGACAACTGAATGATGGCCAGCCTGTTAACGTCGGGATGATGGCGCGCGGCCTGGATGGCCCTGCGAGGCCCGGCATGCTGGAATCTGCAAACGAGCAGTACCATGCAATGCAGCAAGTTTTCGAAGAGAATGGTGTCAGGTATGAAACGCCGTCTGAACTGGCTGGAGAAGCTCCGGCGCCGCGCGCAGAAAGCGCATTCACGGCAGCAGACGAAACTGGCGGGCAGGTCAGTGTGGATCCCGATACCGGCCAGGCTATTTCATCAAACAGTTACGACCTGATGGCGGCGCGCGATATGGCGACCACCAATCCGGACCTGACAATTACGCACCCCGACACCGGGAAGCCGGCGAAACTCTCAGACGTACTGACTGAATTTGATGAGCAAATCCAGACCGTGCAGAACGAATCGAAAGTGTATTCCGTCGCAGCAGCGTGCTTCCTGAGGAACCCATAATGAAACAGGCATGTGTTGAAGCCATTGCGCAGACACTGGGCCGCCAGCCAAAGGCTGACGAGCTGAAAGGTATTGAGGACCGCATCAAAGAAGCCGTGCGCCAGGTGCATAAAAAAAATGCCAGGGAAGGCAAGACTGGCATCCCGGATGCGCAGACGTACATGGAGGCAGCCGACCTTGTGCGGCAGCGTGTTGTGCATGATGTCTATAAAAAGCGTCAGCGCGTCGCTCAGAACGCGATCGCAATCAGCAGGGTGACAGATACCATTGACGCTAATATCCCACCAGAGCAGCAGACACCCGCCAATTTGCAGCAGTTTATCTTCGCCGGTAGGCGCACTACTGACGGCAAAGATATTGCAGTGACATCCGCTGAGGAACTGGCTACCGGCGCATATCAGGACTGGTCACGCCAGCTCAGCGCTGAATTGCTCAAAGCCGGTGATGATGTCCGCAAATTCTTCGAGCAGAGCAAGGCGCTGGGAGAGCAGCGTTTCCGCAGTCTGTTTGACCAGCAGGCGGCAAAGTCGGCACAGTTTCAGATCCTGAAAGAGCTATACGGCGAGGACACCGGTAATCCGCAGGCGAAGAAAATCGCACAGGTCTGGAACGACGTCACCAGCCGGGCCCGCCAGGAGATGAACGACAACGGATTTGATATTGGACTGCGCGACGACTGGCACCTGCCGTATGTTGACGATGCAGATTTTATCCGCAATGCCGGGCGCGATGAGTGGCTGGCATCTTTGCCGGTGGCAGAGCAGGCTAAAGCGCGCCTTTCCGGCCGCCAGCCGCCGATTGAATTTGCCCGCCAGGCATGGGTGGATGACGTCTACAACACGCAGGACCGCAGCAACTACGTTAATCCGGACGGCAGCCCGATGAATGACATCGAGTACCGCCAGGCGCTGGAAGCTATCTTTGAGACAAAGGCTACCGACGGCGCGAACAAAATCGACCCGGGCGCATTCATGGGCACCGGCGGGATAAAAAACCGTGGTTCGCAGAGCAGGGTGATGGCGTTCAAGGATGCGCAGTCGCACTTCGCATATATGGAACGCTACACTCAGCAGCCGGTGGCGGGAGTAATGATGTCGCACCTGCAATCTTCATCCCGCGATCTTGGCGTCGTCAAAGCTTTCGGCCCGGACGCTGCCCGCAACTTTTCCCTGGTGCTGGACCGCGTATATCAGCGTGCGGTAACCGGCGGAAAGGAGGTTGGCAAGATGAACGACGAGCGCAAGATGGTTGAGCGCATGTTTAATTCAATGGCCGGTCTTAACGGTGCGGCCACGTCAAGCGTCTTCACGTCGGCGGTTGGAGGCCTGCGCAACCTGATGACCAGTGCCATGCTCGGTACCAGCGTACTTACGGCAACCAGCGACCAGGCGATCATGCGCGCCAATGCCCAGGCTCTTGGCTTTACTCGTGACGGCATGCGCCTGTCTGCAAACACCATTCGCAATCTGTTCAGCGGTGACGCCAAAAAAGCTAACGCTGAGCTCGGTCTGCTGGTGGATTCTCATGCTGCTGTAGTTTCGAAGATGGGAGGATTTGATCTGTCGCGTGGGATTACCGGCTGGTTTGCAGAGAAGACGCTGAAGTGGTCCGGTCTGATCGCCATGGACCGTGCCAATAAAGCGGCGTTCGGTCTGCTGATGTACAAAAACATTGGCGAACTGACCCGTAAATTTAAGACGCTGGATGACGTTAAGGGATCGGATAAAACAATCCTGGCTAACAAGGGCTGGAGCAATGAGGACTGGGCTATCATGGCAGCGGCAGACCTTCAGCCAATGACCACCGCCGGACATATGGGGATGACGCCAGATGCTATTTACGCCGTGCCGGATGATGTGATCGCCGGTATCATGGCCGACCGCATTGCGCAGGTTCGTGCCGGGAGTGATGCAGCACTGGCAGCGCTTGGCGACATGCCACCAGAGCGCCTGAAGAAAATGAAAGAGGCATTCGACGCAGAAGCAGAGCAAACCATAACTCGCATGGTGCGCAACGCCCGAGCTGAAGCTGCTCAGAAACTGCTGGGTATCACGCACGGTGAGATGACCAGTGCCGTAACTACGGCCACCGGGCTTGATACCTACGCCAGAGACGATGCAGGACAGCTGATCAAGAGCTTCATGCTCTTCAAAACAACGCCGTTCGCAGGGTTCCGCCAGTTGGTAAACCGGGCTAATGATCTTGATACGGTGCCAGCTCTCAAGTTTCTGGCGTCTTACATCGCTGGCACGACACTTGCCGGGATGTTCGCTAATCAGATGAATAGCCTGCTTACCGGAAATGACCCGCTGGATATGACAAAGCCAACGACATGGGTGCAGGCGCTGCTGAAAGGCGGCTCATTTGGTATCTACGGCGATTTTCTGTTCCAGGACCACACACAATATGGCTCCAGTATCGCGGCCACCATTGGCGGACCGGTGCTGAGCTTCGCAGAACAGTTGACCAAACTGCTGATCACGAACCCACAGAAGGCGCTTCAGGGGGAGGAGACTTCCTTCGGCGCCGATGCACTGAAGACAGCCCGCATGATCACCCCATTTGCGAACCTCTGGTACGCGAAGGCAATCACCAACCATCTGATACTGCAGCAGCTTCAGGAGATGGCAAATCCAGGTTATAACGACAGGGTGCGGGACCGCGCACAGCGGGAATTCAATACGACGAGTTGGTGGGAACCTGGTGAAACAGCTCCGCGTCGCGCTCCAGATCTTGGAAAGGCGGTAGGGCAATGATGGAAATCATATTGAAAATAGGGTTGATGCTGTTCTGGTTTGCCGTAGTAGTTGTAGCTGGGACGGCCTATCTGTGGACCGTGATGTTCGCTATAAGAAAAGGTTGGCTTGGTGAGACGTCTGCGAAGGTCGTCTACTTCGCGACCTTCGTTATTCTTGCTGGGATAGTATTTAAACTACCTTTGCTGTGACATGTCACAAGGCCGCAAAGCGGCCTTTTTGTTATGTCGTTTCCTGCTTCAGTTTTTCCACACAGTAATCGAGATGCATCTGCAGATCCTTCATGGACATCTGCGAGCTAGTGACGTAGTTCACCAGGGCAGTCAGCTCTGCCATCGGGCCATCAACATTAAAGCCGTCCTCATTCAGTTGTCGAAGCAACGTCATCAGGTGTGATTCTTCAACAAGGGAGCGGACGCCTCCCGGCGTGTGTATGCGTTCGGCAAATCCTTTTTCCAGCGGGTGATAGACTGGCCCCATGAATCTCCAGACAGTTGGTATCACTTAAGTTAGTGATAGTCTTAATACTAGTTTTTAGACTAGTCGTTGGAGTCCGAATGATTGATGTTTTAGGTCCAGAGAAGCGCAGACGG
>NZ_JBIMQP010000022.1:0-33858 GCF_043945315.1 Enterobacter cloacae complex sp. 2024EL-00227 | reverse complement strand
CCCGCACTCCACGCTGAATTATCAGACACCGTCTGAATTTGCAGCGGGCTGGAGAAAGGGTCATTCTGAGAATGAAGATTCCGACGTTACTAACTGAGTGTTGTATCTAATCGTGGGGGCAGGTCACGTAAGAAGCTTAAGCCAGAACCTAAGCCTAAGTTCGAATACAAGGTTCTTCAGATCTCAGATGAAAGAACGAGTCACTCAAAATCCAGCGCCGGTGCAACTGATGCTGCGGCAGGAACCCCAAGGCGTACCCATCTAAGGAGAGGTCATATAAGGCGACTAAAGGAACGAGTGATCTGGGTCCGACCGGCAGTCATCAATCCGGGGAGCTCCGTAGGGGTTATCAATAAGGATTACCAGTTGAAGACCTCTTAACCAGGCGTTGCCACCTCTTACGGGGACAGTGGGTACTTAAATGGCCTATAATTGAGAACTGACTGGAGGTTCGTATGTGTGGCCGCTTTTCTCAATCGCTTAGCCGTGAAGAATATCTTAGCGTGCTCACCGGCGACGTCGACAAGGATATCCCTTTCGACCCAGCGCCTATAGCTCGATACAATGTCGCGCCTGGGACGAAGGTTCTGATACTCAGCCAACGTGGTGGAGCGTTGCATATTGATCCTGTTTTGTGGGGTTACGCACCGCCATGGTGGGATAAACCGCCATTAATTAATGCTCGCGTTGAAACCGCGGCATCAAGCCGCATGTTCCGTTCTCTTTGGGAAAATGGCCGAGCAATTTGCTTTGCCGACGGTCGGTTTGAATGGAAGAGAGAAGGGGACAAAAAGCAACCTTACTTCATTCACCGCGTAGACAGAAAACCGATCATGATGGCAGCTATTGGAAGTACACCCTTTGAACGTGGTGATGAGCAGGAAGGTTTTTTAATAGTGACTGCAGCTGCAGACAAAGGGCTTGTTGATATACATGATCGGCGCCCTATGGTCCTTACATATGAAGCAGCACAAGAGTGGCTTCGGCAGGATCATGACGGAAAAGCCGCTGTAGGTATCGCAAATGATGGCGTAGTGCCCGCAGAAGATTTTACCTGGCACGCAGTTTCACGCGCCGTGGGTAATGTTAAGAACCAGGGGCGTGAGCTGATCGAGCCAGTCCCCAGCTCAAATTGAAGTAGATAGCCCCTCCAGATGATGCATGCAAACTAATCCCGCGATTTGAACATCTGATGCAATTCATCAAGCATAATCAACACCCGGCGACCACTTTTACGGGGAAACATTCTCCGCATCTCCCGTGTCAGTTGCTTCTTTTCCCATCCGTAAGGGAAAATAATGTGGTTACCTGTTTGAATAGATTTGTCACCAGGACCTGCAACTATACGCGCTACTTCATCGTTCAGCCGTTCTCCTCGCCAGCCGAAAGCAGCCAGCCGCTTGCGGATACGCGCAATGGGGAAATTATTATCGGAGTGACGAGGAAAAAGAAGCGTACCGTCCTCATTACGTTTGACGCCAAACATATCCAGCGACTGCCGGATCATTACTGTTTGTGCTGGAAAATATTCACGTAAGCTTTCCATCAGATGCCCTTCTATAGACGCCGTAACGGCAGCGGAACTTAACCGATTAAAATTTACAGTATTTCAATGAGGGGCTTTACTTAGGGTCAGCTTTAAACCTGCCACAGAAGCGAGTTGCGCTAAAGTCGTAATGGTAGGATTGCCCTTTTCAGATAATGCACGGTATATACTTTGCCGGGCTAACCCTGTCTTCTTGGCTGCTTCGCTTATACCGCCTCGCGCTTCTAACACACGGCGTAACGCAATGAGAAATCCGCCTAAACCGCCTTCTTCGTTGATCTCTTCGAGCGCGGTCTTTAGGTAGAGCTCAGCATAATCAGGATCGGCGCGTAACTCTTCAATCATGAGTTTGTCACGGTCTACTGCCGGTTCGATTGCGACCGCCTTGTTGGCGATCTCCTTTTTACTCGCTACTGTCATTTTTTCGCCCTCGCTTTAAAGTCTTTGAGGTATTCAACTGCTTTATCTAAATCGGCGTCCTGCGTTTTTTTCGTTCCGCCGACGTATAACAGGATGATTTCACCGTCTTCTATCGAGTAGTAAACTCGGTAGCCTGGGCCATAATCAATTCGTAACTCCCAGACGCCATCCCTTTCAAATTTATGATCGCCAAAGTTACCCGCTTCGGCCCGGTCAATTCTGGTGTCTATCTTCGACGCAGCGATACGGTCTTTTTTCTTGAGCTTTGTTAACCAATCACTAAATGGTTTATCGCCATTTGTATCCTGGTAGAACTGAGATTTATACATCCCGTTTCCCCTTACTCCCTGATTCACTCCATTGTCACTTATAAGAGACATAAAATCAAGTGAGTGTAACTTAAAAGAGTCACTTTCTTTTAGCGCTTTGGTCCCGCCTTTTTTTCGTATACGAAAATTTCGTTCTCGAGTAGTGCGGCATGTATCCAGCCAGCTGCAGTCAGCCGATCCAAAGCAGGGGAGAGCTTACACAGCTTTTCAACATAACCTTCATCAGGCAATGACTTCCCGGAACGGACCTGGATAGCTGCAACGCCAGCCCACTCACTTTCAGTTCCGGGAACCCAGCCAGACTTAAGAAGCAGATTCAGCATTGCTTGTGCCGCCCATGCAGGTGACTTTCCTGTACTGGCCCAGTCTGTAAACGTGTTTCCCGGGAGCATACGAGGCTCATTAAGTAACCCGACACAAACAGCCTCATTAACAACCTGCTCAATGGCCAGAGCCGGTGATAACCCGCACCGGATTGACCACTGCTTTGCTATTTGCATGCGGAAACTGGCAGCAAGTTTTGAAAAATCTCGCATGAACTATTCTTCCTCCACTTCAATGCCATCTTCCAGCGTTATACCGTGCCAATCATCGGCCCAGCTGGTAAATCCCGGCGAATCAATGCTTGGCATATGCACGCTTGCAGTGTGATAGCCAGTGTCGCCATTAATGGTGGCAACGTGCTCTCCGTTGTATGCGCTCAGTGTGTCCAGAACGCTATAGAACTTTCCTCCGGCAGCTCGGAAATCCTTCACCGCTTTCTCGAGGCGTTTCCATGCCTTTTCCTGCGCCGGCGTAAGATCGATTAATTCCTGCAAAGTGGCCATGCTCACTCTCCTTCAAATTTGTTACCACGGAGCTGGAAATTAGCCCCTTGAATGGCAATAGTGCGCCCCATCGGGTCTATCTGAAACTATACCGCAGCGAGGACAAGGCTCAGGCGGCAAAATTGATTTCCGACATAAATCCCAAATACCTTGCGCATCAAATCCTGCGTCACACATATCGCTCATCGCGTCCAGTACGTGTGGTGGTATTGCGTCCGGTACCGTAAGCGATGCCAGCGCGATTTCCAATTCACGTTTGTTCATCAGCGCTTCAATGCGGAGGGTATTGTTAATCTGCATATCTGGCTTTATTCGCGCAGCCTTTGCGGTGATGTGCGCGATTAACTGTTCTTTGGTGAATTCCATCATTCAATCTCCAGCATGCGGCAAAGCCTAATGACACGACGCGGATCAGCATTTGGCGTGATCGGGTTAACTGTAAACAAGTATCCGCAGCCGAATTTCTCAACATCAACCAACTCTTGTTCATCCGTCCACGCTACAGGCTCAACGTCGAGCGTTGCCAGTGCGATACGTAGCGCCGCCAGTGTATTGGTTCCATCTTCGCCAAGTCCGAACGGGATATCATCGCGGGTGGCTTCCATATCGGCAATTTTCTGCTGTAGCCATTCTTTGGTAATTGTGCTCATGGGTTAGGCCTTTTTGTTTTCAGCATTGAAGGCGATACAAGATGGGCACATCCATTCACCATTGATTCTTTTCCATCCGGCAGACTTAGCATCAGTAAAAAGGTCTTCGAGGCTGAGGTAAGCGTCCTTTTTGGTATCGCCTGCAAGAACATAAGGATCGTCATTATCATCTGACCAACAGCGATATTTCCCAAATTCGCTACGCCCCTCACCGCGTCCTCCGCAACGTAATGTAATAAAAATAGCCATATCACTCTCCTTCAATGGCTCAGTCTGAGCGCTCATGATTTGTCTTTTCTATTTTCGGTATAAAAAGGGTAAAGAGGGCGGCAAATGCATGCCCCCCCTCGATAATCACATAAAATCAGGAACCCATTTAATTCCTTCGAGCAGTTGCTCTGCACGCTTAGCTGCATCACCTTTTTTGTAAGCCATAAACTCGTCTTTATTAACGCTGACGCCAGCCTGAGTAAGTTGGTCGATCATTCCTTCCTTCTTGAGACGACTCCATAAGTTTTGAGCCGTAGGTTTCCAGTACTCATGAATATCGAAGTTCATTGCAAATTCGAGTTTTTGAAGATTACTTTTCTTCTTGGGTTCGTACTGAGATACGGAACCGTCCAGCGTAGCAGCGACACAGAAAGCCTGTAGCTCGAGTAACTGGTCTGTTCCTAATGACGTCAACAGTGTGAAATCGTCCTCCCAACCTTTAGGGAGTGATTCGGACCACTTGGCCTTGGCCATTCTAAGCTGTTTAACTGCCTCACCATCTTCGCAACCAGGGGCGGCTTCGATCATCGTGCGAGTTGTTTCCTGAATGGTGAAGCAAGCTGGATTCTGATGATAACCAGCGCTGAAAACTGACAGAGCAAGCTTCTGAACGGTCAGAGCCAATGCAATTTCCGGCTTTTGTAGCAAAGCTGCCTGGACTGCCAGAGTGCGTTCACATGACAATGATCTGGCCAGCGCAGCTGAAACTTGCGTGACAGGAACCACCGTACCGTCAGTGTTTACTTTTACGGCTTTGTTTTCTTTACTGGCTTTATCAACAAGCTTCATCAACCCACGTGTAATAACAATATCGCCATGATATCCAATTGAAACAATGACGCCACGCTGTGATTTATATTCCTTGGTGAACTCGGCTGCATCCAGTATTTCGCTCTTCTGCTGTTCAAGCTCATTACGCTCTTTTGATAAAGGACGAAGGGCTTCCCATTTTTTTTCACCGCTGAGTTCTTCGGCCTCGTCCATTGCAAATTTAACATTTTCGAGCTTATCGTAAATAATATCTAACTGATTCTGCTGTTCTGTAGTAAAGGCATAATCTTCAAGCTGTGGTCGCGGGAATTCATAACGCTTTGAATCATCACCCCAACTCTCAAGACGCTCCTGACTACCGTACCAGCTCCATCCCTCATTATTAGCAACTTGCTCAGCGAGCACTTGCAATTTATTCAGTGCCAACTCCTGAACAAGGGACGGATTCAAAATATAACCACCATGGCTTTCATGTTGAGTGAAGAGATCATGTTTTATTTCACCACCTGCATCACGGTAAGCATCTATACCAATGACTTTGATATATTTGTTATCGCTAACAGGTTCCTCTTCATTCAAAGCCAGACGGCGCAAGTCCTTCGGACTCTTATCATAAGAACAATTTTCCCATGCTTTTAACTGAAGGTCGTGGTCATCAGTAATGCTCAAAGCAATTAACTGATTTAAGGAAATCTTATTATTCCTCAGTAGCTGCATTAACTCAGGAGCCATGTTAGCCAGCTTCATCAACTTCCTGACATAGTAGGCTTTATAGCCAAACTTGGCAGCAACCACTTCTACTGAGTCACCATTATTAGCAAGTTCGTTGATGGAGAAGATCAGGTCTGACAGATGCATATCAACACGGTCATTGTTTTCAGAGACTGAGACTACAAGCGCATCAGCTTTATCAATGAAATCAACGCGCACAGGATAATCGTCATCAATTGCACCAACACGATGGAGGTAATCAAGAGCCATAAGTCTACGCTGACCTGCGGCGACAAACCAACAGTCCTGCTCAACTTCGTCATCGCTGAACACGATTAAGTTTTGTAAAAGATTACGCGCTGCTATTGATCTCGCAAGACTAATAATACCGCGTTTAAAATTTAACGTATCAACATTATGTTTGCGGGCATTAAGTGATGTCTGACGCAGTTTTTTATATGGTACAGTAGAAGAAACAGTATTGATATTGCTGGTAGTGGAAGCGGTATTATTTAACATGTTAGCTCTCCTTTGAGAATGGCCAGTGCCGGAAGTGAACAACAATGAATCCACAATGGACGTTCATTTGTCATTTCAATAATGATATTATGCCAGGATAAAACATTAAAAACAACCAAATACAGCACAATAATTAATATTTATTTCAATGGAATAACACACTGAATAATTCAGAGCAGTTATATATATTCCTTTATTCAGTCAATAACTAAATCGGGGGACCCTCTGGGTTCCGATTTAGTTGTTTACTGAGATTTTAGAAATAACCTATTTTTTGGGGGTGGTCACCCAGAGGGAGGCCACCCCCATACCAGACGGATTTAATTTTTTTATAACTTTGCAGCTGGAATTTCATTCCATCTGGTCGTATATGCAGGTGAAAGCATTTGTCGCTTCATCTGCCACTGCTGCTGCACGCCCTGTCCGGCAAAGTAAAGTGTTCCTTTGCCGCCTCTTGCATTGAGCTGGTCAAGGACCTGCATCAGCTGCGTGCTGTCTTCGCGTGGCGCGTTATCGTCGAACAAATTGAGCTGTGCAACTCCCTGACTGAAGAAGTCTCCGAGCATGATCCCCGCTTTCTGGTACCGGTGTCCATCCTTCCAGATTACATCCAGACACCGCATAGCGGCGTTGATGATGTCCCTGCTGTCCTGAGTAGGGGTCAGCAGCTTCACTGACGCGCTATTACCGTAATATGGCTCGTTCAGCGCAAACGGTGAAGTCTTAACGAACGCCGATATGTAACGGCAGTATTGACGCTCCCCGCGTAGCTTCTCGGCGCCGCGGGCGGCATAGCTGCAGATGGCCTGGCGCATTTGCACGTACTCAGTAACGCGCTCACCAAAGGACCGGCTGCAGACGATTTCCTGCTTAACCGGCGCGAACTCTTCCAGCTCAAGACAAGGTTCACCACGCAGCTCGCGTACTGTTCTCTCCAGCACGACATTGAAGTGTTTTCGAATCACAGTGATATGCGTGTCCGCAAGGTCGAGCACGGTCTTAATACCCATAGCTTCCAGCTTCTTGCTGATTCGGCGGCCAACACCCCAAACTTCGTCTACTGGCAGCAATGCCATGAGCTTTCGCTGGCGACCGACGTTCGACAGGTCCACAACCCCGCCTGTGGCCTTCCAGGTTTTTGCGGCATGGTTGGCAAGCTTAGCCAGGGTCTTTGTCTGAGCAATTCCAACACCTACAGATAGTCCGGTATTCCTGCGCACAGCATCTTTCAGCTCATGGCCGAACTCTTCCAGAACGCGGCAGTTACGCACGCCAGTGAGGTCGCAAAAGGCCTCGTCAATTGAATATATTTCACAGCGAGGGCACATCTCTTCCAGCGTGGTCATCACCCTGTTGCTCATGTCGGCGTAAAGTTCATAGTTGGAGCTGAAGCAAACCACGCCCTGCTGCCGGAAGTAGTCTTTACACTTGAAGTACGGATCGCCCATTTTTATGCCAAGCATTTTTGCCGCGGCCGATCTTGCTATTACGCAACCGTCGTTATTTGATAGCACTACAACTGGTTTACCCCATAGGTCAGGGCGGAATACCGTCTCACAGCTCGCATAAAACGAGTTAACATCTACCAGGGCAAACATCAGTCTCGTCCCCGGGTTTTGTGAATAAAAGCAGTCACCACCCCAAAAATCTGAAGATGATCAGGATCTGGCCAGAGAGTAGGGTAAGCGGGATTCATCGCCTGCAGTCCCGGTCGGGGTGTTAGTAGTAGTTTTTTTACAGTGAACTCACCGTCGATTTCGGCTATTACGATATCGCCGTGCTGTGGCCGTTCGGCCTTGTCCACGATGAGCAGATCCCCGCTGTGGAGTCCAATGTCTCGCATCGAGTTGCCGATGGCCCTGACAAAGTAAGTGGAGCTGCGCCTCTGGATGCAATACTCATTCAGGTCCAGCTCAGACTCTGTGTAATCAGCTGCCGGCGAAGGGAAACCTGCCTGGCATCTTTCCAGGAAAAGAGGGAGTGAAAGTCTTTCTGGTGTGAATGCTGCTGAATGGATCTGGAGCATAAGCCCTCCTTAGAATACTGTACACATATCCAGTATTATTGGAGTTTTTGGAATTCTTGCAAGGGTAGAATCTGGAACTTTACCTAATCGTATGTTTTTTAACAGCTTAAGCATTACTCAGTGGTGTTGAGGATCGTCGAAGGTGAGGGAAGGGGGACAAAGAACGAGTGGAGGCTGTAGCCATTATAGTCTTGCCGTGAAAGCGGCAAGACTATGAGGTGATGGTGTAAACATGATTTATTCAATATCAGGTCAAACTCTTCAGACGATAATTCTGAACGCTTAACACCTCTCTTCTGGCGCTACATTTTGTGGCGTTTACTAGCTATCACCATTTATGGCCCCATACATATGCCAAGCAAAGCTGTAATGAAAGATTATGTTTAGTCGACATAAACTCTGCACATTGATCATCATCGAAAACAGGTAGTCCATCGTTGACTTTAAGAAGGTGAGGGTTTTCATTTCGCTCTTGATCCAAAGTACTTCTATCGAAAATTCCACTCGAAGTAATACCGACCAGATCCATATAATGCCACTGTGCGGATATAATGCCACTGTGCGGTTTCTAATTCATCAAGAGTCTTTTTAGGGTTTTCAATTTTAGAAAGCAAATTTTCTAGCTCATGTTTTGCCTGTGCTTTTTTCATCATTATTTTCCGTTTAGAGTAAACGCCTCTGCTACCTGACATTTATTTCAGGTGGTGGAGGGGTTGGACAAGAGAAACGCGTCAGTTCTGTTAGTGGGTCAAGTTCCATCCTGGATTGAATAAGGGAAACTGATTTGCACATCACTGACATCGTTATCAAACCATACATCAAAGAAGTCATGCGATTGTTCATAAAAACCATGCTCACGAAAAAACTTTTCGTCGAGTTCTTTTTGTTTTACGAAAGTATGCTGCATAAAAGTAATAAATTGCACGTTACCCGGATCAACAAAACCCATCACATATTGTCTTCCTTCTCGCTGAAAAGATTTTTGCCAGTCGTGAGAATCAGTAAAAAGTTGTTCAAGCGTAGCTAAATCGGTTTTACCAGAAAAAAACAGACCAGACAAAGAGCCGTAATTACCTACGTGTAAATCAACAAAACAATCATGAGTAAAATCAATTTTACTGAAATCCATTACAATCACCTATATAATAATCGCCTGATCTGACGAAGGCAGTCGCCTGAACATAGAGCAATCAGTATTCAACCGTTCTGATTGAATGGTATGCAGTAACAGGCTTTCCTCTCTGGACAAAAGAAAATCTCCCCAGCTGTATTCCTTCCACACATCATGTGTTTCTTTACCAGGTTTATTTAAGAAGGACTCCATCTTCGGCTGGATTCTTACCGGAGCTAGATTTTCATAGGCGGAATGAACTCGACTTTTCCATTCATCAAAACCACCATTTAACATTATATCTTGTGAAACCAAATCATACTCATCATCTTCGATATAGGTCGTCACTCGATGCTTAATCATCCCCATGTTTTCTATATCCCATAGATAGTCAGCGGTAAAGGATTTGAGGTGTTTATCAGTTTTCAGTAAAAGCCCATTGATAGCCTTTCTGCCTTTTATCATCCCTACCCATATATTTTTATTAGGGTGTGGCCGGCCAGTCGACAGTGCATCGCCTTCAAGTTTGAAATCCAATTCAGGAATAATAATTGATGCAAGATGACATTTATTTGCCATCAGGTGAAACAGTGATGGCACAATATGTATATACATAACTAATCTCCTTTCTAAGACTGTACATTCTTTTCGGGGAAACTGATAAGGAACATCGCGGCTTCACCCTTGCCATGGTTGAATAAAGGTTTTAAAAACTCCTCATTCTCAAACTCAGTTTTAAATGCAGTAATATCATGAATGACACATGACATATAAACATATTTACTTGTCTGAAATAATTCTTGTAAGTCTTCACCGTGGATTAATGCGAACTTGCAAATACGTACATACAAATCCAACAGGACTTGACTCTCAGTATCAGGAACGACTATATCAACTTCTGCTGCGCTTTCTGTCATAAGAGATGAAACAAAAATATCTGCACTGATGCGAACTTCCTTTGCACACACTTTGTTATTAAAACGTTCTTTTTCGATTTCATTTAGCATAACAAACCTCATTATTCATCGTCATAAGTTACAAGGTAAATTTCATCCATTAGCCAAAAATCTATAACAGATTTATCTTTCTCAGTAAGTTGGTTGTATGTGATGGAATGATTACGCGCCATTTTCAAAAGATCGAGACTGTTTGCAATAAATTCCTTTTCATGAAGATTGATTTCACGGAGGACTTTTAAGTATTCAGTATTAGGATGATAAAAGGCATTTTCTCCTAGCTCTGCTTCCTCTTGTTTAATCCAGTCAGCGAGATTAACGCTAAACTGTTCTGTTTTATCAGGAAGCCAGTCATTGGAATTTAGCTCAATCGGGACTAACGGCTCTGCTCTTTTGTGACATACAAGACAAACATGAATATTTTTATCTTTATCAAAACGCATAGCCTTGCATTTGCCGCAATCACACCATCCATCTAAATACTCTGGACATTTCATAATGAAAAGCCTCTTATTTTTTATGCCGCCATTCCCACGGGGGAACAGGTTGATTATCAGCCCACAGGCCGCGCTTCTGTGTTTGAGCTTCCCGTTGAAGCGCCAGTAATGAGTTATCCGTGTTGTACCCGTCATAAACCCATGCTGCCCCTCTAAGCACTTGCTGCCGGTTTACTTCTGTACCGTTCGCTGTCACCACTCGTCCCAATACTCGCCCGTACCGATCTGTTTGCGTATATGAAACGCTAACGGATTGTCCTGCGAGAAGCGCTTTAAGTTGATTGGTTGACCAGCGTCCAAAAGGCTGCTTCTTTTCAGGTGCATCAATATTCAATAACCTCACTCTGACAGGATTCTGCTCGCGTAAGACTTCGATTGTGTCCCCGTCAAGCACCCGGACTACACTCCCCTCAAATTGAGTCGCACTTGATACGTGGGGATATATATAGAGAAGTGAAAAAAACAATAAAAATAATTTCATTTGAAATTATCAACCTTCACCGGTTAAAACGAGATAGCGCGCGTACACCTTTTTAGCATATTTAAGTCTGAACGGTGCATTAGCGCCTTTAAATCCCGCGTTATAAGCGCCTACAGATTCCCAGTTCACACCGTTAGATGCTATGTTCTTTGCAAGAATCCACGCTCCTACATATATATTTTGACACGGGTTATCCATTAAATCATTGCGTGTGATACCCATAACATACAAAGTTGGAAACCAGGACGAATTTATTTGCATTAATCCCACATCTTCACTAACAACCTTTCCTCCACGTTTATTTAAACCAATAGCCCTGGGATTCATACTGCTCTCCACTTCAGCAATCGCTATAAGTAATCTGTGATCTATCTGAAAGCGTTCCGATGCCTTAACAAAGCAATGATGGAATCCTCCAGATGCAGGAGGACTATTAGCAGCAAAACTTAAAAAGGAAATGAAACAAAGACCAATCAAAGAAAACCTAATAGTGAACATACGTTAAACCCTGTAAAAGTGAAGTAAGCAACAGTCACAAGGGGTATCTGCTTAACCCATTGCATGAAAAACAACATAAAGAAGAGCGTAATTAACATTATTACCGCTGCGTATTCAGGCGAAAGCAATAATCCTATAGAAGGAAACACATAATAATCACCTGAAGCTATCCATGTTTCTTTTTTCACTATGTAGCCATACAAACTTAAGATAACAACTGGTGCCATATAAAAAGCCATAGCAATTAATGAGGTAAATACGTCTTTAGTGTGTAGCGAGTATACCGAAACAATGACTAAAAGATAAATGATTAAATCAGGAATCCATCGCTTACAAACATCAGTGTAAGCTGCTATTGCAAGGAGTCCAGAAAATATAAGGAGAATAATATCAGATGAAAGATAAAAGACTAAACCGACGAGCGAGAATAAACCTAATGCAAAAATAGGAAAACTTGTAATTTCTTCTTTGTCATTTTGCAACTCAGTGCAACTCTCTATCGCTCTTCGTTTTGCTCTTGTATAGGAGAAAGGAAAGCAAACACAAACAACAAAGGAAGTTAGAGGTATCAATAATAAATAATGAATCATGTTTCATCTCACATAAACAATATATCCTGAAGGTATAAAAGCTGGTTTTGGAAGAGTACCAGTATTAGTCTTTATGGATGTCCCGTCACTCACACCCAGGAGCGCACTATTATCAGTAGCTTTCTTTAGCTCAGATAAAACACCACCTTCAGATGGCATGAATACGTATCCATATCCATTATTAATATACATTCTGATATCGCCATTAACTGGTGTCCATGCTGGCAAACTAACTTTGCCTGTTACATCCCCATTTCCAGTACTATTGGATGAATAGTAGCTGTCGAATGCTTCCGTATAGACTAAAAAGGATTTTGCAGCATTCGCTCGCAGTGACTCATTAAAACTTTCATTTGAAGTATTTGAATTTTGATAAAAAGAAACCAGTAACACCATAAAAGCCACGACTAGCATTGCTTTCATTTCGTCCTCTCTTTCACATTAAAGGATTAATTAGAACTACACTTTCATCAATTCGCCCCAGCTGGCCAGGGCCCGGTATCCTCCTTCCTGACTGCGCTGCAAGAGCTAAAATTTTCAACAATGACATTGATGCGTTTGAAATTGCCTCTTGTTTACTTTGCCCATGAGCCACAACTTCGTCAAAATCAATAAAGGAGACCTTATATCCCTCTGATATGCTCATTACTTGCGCGGGGTAGGGTACAAAATAAGACGCAATTCTATTAACTCTTTTACCTTTGGCGTCAATTTTTTTCACCAATTGATAAGCCTGTAGATGGGTATAGCGTTTAAGCATAGCAAGTGATTTATGACCGGTAATTGATGCCAATTCAAGTAGATTTAATGTTCCGAGCTCAGCAAGTCGGCTGATAGCTTCGTGACGTAAATCATGAAACCTTAAGTCTACAATTCCAAGTTCCTTAATGCGCTTCCTCCATTTTGATTTTAATGAATTTGAAGTGAATTTAAAGACACGACCTCTGGCTTGAGGTTCTAGAGTTAGTAAAAGCTCTCGAGCTTTCTTCGAAAGAGGCACATCCCTCCATGTACCATTCTTGGTTTCAGGCAGATGAGCGGTACCAACGCTTAGATTTATATTTTTCCAATCCAGACTAAGGATCTCACCTTGCCTCATAGCGGATTCAATCGCGATATGAAAAATAACATAGAGTTCATAATCATATGTTTCAAAATCATTTGATATTATTTTTTCTTCTTTCTTTGACAATCTTCTTTCACGGCCTTTCCCAATTTTTGGTTTTCTTACAGCAAGGACAGGATTGTTATTACAGTATCCCCATTCAACCTGAGCTAATTTAAATACAGAGGACAATAAAGCAAGCTCTAACCGAACTGTATTGGGTGATATTTGCCTCTTCATTTTTTCATTGAATGTTGCCAATCTCTCATCGCGATAATGAGATATATCGACCGAAGTTATTTCACACATCTTTTTATTTGCCAACTCATATTTTTTTATGACATTAGCCCTATATAGCTCCTGCATCCATCCCTTCTTTTCGCAAGACACAATATTGATGTATTTATCCAGCACCTTACTAAGAGTAATCGCTCCTTTTTTAGACATTTCCCAAATTTTCCTAAAAAAAGGAGGCACTTTATAGCTGTTTACAAAATTGTCAATCCGGTGTGTGGAGCGCGGCAGCAGGAAAGCCAAAGTTATCGACTTTTACTCTCACACACTATGGTAGTTCCTTTAACTACAGCAACGTTGGTATTCATGATTTTTGCACCTCACAGTATGGCAACGAGAACGACCGGGATGATTCATGGAGAGGCGTTCAGTTGCTAGGTGATGGCAGTTGGCAGATCGCGGTCAAAGACGGCTCAGAGACAATCATGTGCTTAGATTGGTAGATAACAAGCCTTGCTCGTATGTCAGCTGCAAGGCCTGTTTTATCAATCCAAACAGCTCACCCAGCAGGTTTGGGTACTTGAACCGTTGTAACCTACCATATCTAAAAACCAGTCATTTCCTGATGGCCTGATCTTACATGTTCCGTTATCTCCGGCGCTCATCAGGCCTGATACAAGGCAGAATTTGTGTGTACCGGGGATCTGATAGGTAACTCCACGAGTGGATTTTGTTTCATAGCTGCCCATCTCGACATACACACCAGAATCGGAGGCTTTCCACACACCGGATTGACAAGAAAGTATCCCGCCAGCTGCATCACGGCCTATAAGCCCATTAGGAGAGCATGCAGCGCCTGCTGTGGCCACTCCGTTAAGTTGAACGAATTCATTGGCAGTCATACGACCGTTCGAGAGAATTGTGCCTGCCTGAACCTGCCCACCCGTGTAAATTGACTTGTTGTTATAAGCACGAATCCAGGTGCTGTCAGTCATGTTGAATCCGCCTCCCCATTTTTCGTTATACCACCCGGTATCACCGGTAGTACGGAACCAACCGCCGGTATAAGTTTCTCCAGCTGTGCGGGTTGTCTGAGCGTTCACATTTGTTGCATTAACATTGGTCGAATTAACATCGGTCGCTGTCACAGTTGTTGCATTTGCATTCGTAGCGTTAAGAGTCGTTGTTGTTGTCGTGGCCGCATTATTAATATCCTTTGCACCCATATTCAGTGCGGTACTCATGGTATTTAATTCAGGATGACCGGGTACGGCCTTCCTGTATAAATAATCACTTATATTATTGCCATCCTCATAAAAACCAGCAATGACAACGCTCCCGTCACCAGGGTTGTAACCGCCAAAAGAGGCCAAACTCATAGTCCAGCTACCAAGTGCCCCTTGTGCGACTCCGTTATCAATAATCCCTCCATCTGAACCAATGCCGATCGCAATCTTGCGAGCGAGACTCTTCGACAATTGCACTCCACCATTTAAAAAGGTCATAGAGTTGAGTTTATTGGCTGTTGGCTCAAAAACACGGGTTTGATACGTTGCTGAAAAATTGTTTTGTGAGGAAAATCCAGTAGGAAGATAACCACCACTAATTAACTCTGGAACGCCAAATATAAAAGGTGTTGTTGCTGTAGCGGAAGCTGCAATTGTATCATGATTATCTTTTATATAGAGGTTAACTGCTTGCTGCACTTTCTTTGCCTGAGAGGCAGCTACGGTCGCTCTGGATTGATCTAATATCCAACTGCTCATTGGAAGGATGATAACAGCAAGAACTACCAGCAATAAACCGATAGCGCCGAGAGCATCACTCATTTGTGCTACGCCCTTTTTCATGTTCAGTCCCCTTTGATTTTGTAATTTGCACGATTAAAATCGTCAGCGAGTGTTTTGTAATTCCCATTCGATATTTTAGTTCTTATAGAATCACGTTGAGTAGAATGAAAAAGATTATAAGCGTTTATATCTATGTTTCGGCCAATCATTGCATTATTCCTAATAACTGGATTCATTGTTTGATGGGCAATAATATAAAGCGTGTTAGCAATGTTATTTTTAGCGTTGGGATTAACCTCTTCACAAAACATCACATACCGTTCAATTGCATCAAATATTGAAGAAGCATGAATAGTTGAAACAACAAACATAGTCAGAGAAGCTTTAAGCACTTCATGTGCTGTATGGCTATCACGAATTTCACCAAGAAGAAGACAAGAAGCTCCGGTTCGCCATGCCTTTTTAGTCGCAGAAGAGTAGGACTCATGTTGTCCAACTTCCATCTGCATACATCGGCCAGTCCCATGGCGCCCATTGAGTAGTGTTTCAATAGGATCCTCAATCGAAACACCCAGACTACCGGTTGTCTCGATACGGTGTTTAAGAACCGAAGCTGCCGTAGTGGTCTTGCCGCACCCCATTTCTCCTGCAATCAGACACAACCCTGTCGCACTTGGAAGCTCAATGGAATGACGTAAGTCTGTGGAGAAAGCAATTTCACTAAAATCTACAATATTTTTTGGAGTTTGACGCATTACAAAACTTATACCGTCAAATACGCTGGTTAAGACGGTGATCCTATAAACACGCCCCTCATACTGCAGAGAAAACTCTGTCTTCCCTGAATCCTGAAAAACAAGTAAGCATTCATTTTTAAGTTTGTTTGCATCAGGTAAGAACTGCTCTGGAAGGTCAGTTATAAATGATGCCGCCCCTTTAAGGCCTTTAATTTCTGAATAATCCTTTCCAAGAAGTAAATCTATAAAATCCAGGTCATTTAGCTTATTCATTTCTCTACCGTAAAAATGCCCACTAGGGGCATTTAAGATTAAACAGAATTAGGATTTCGTAGTGAACACGACAGTGTTCTGGTCTGTCGTACAGGCTGTTGTAGCCATGACAGCAGTAACCTCACCGGTAAAAGACTGGGAGTTAATTTTGGTAGAAGCCATTTCAGACGTGCCTAATTTCTGTGTGAGATTAATACAATCTTTATTAGACAACATCGTATCGGTAATCGTGAACCCGACCCCAGCTCCTTTAACAGTGATTGTACCTCCAGAACGGTTGTTGATAGTACTTCCTGAGGTAGCAACTGTGCTTGGTAACGCACCCGCATTGATGAGAGCCTGGTTATAGTCCGATGTGCCGTAGCCGTTACTCGCTCTCATGTTTTTAGTTTCGTTGATAAGGTTACTGATAACTGTGACCTCATTGGTGGCATAGTATTTAGAATAACCCATATAAACCAACGCCATCACAGCTGCGATTAGCACCAACATAATGCCAAGTGATGAAAGTGAATCAGTAATGTTTGCAATACCACGCTTCATGTTCATATTTTTCATATTTTCCCCTTAATGGAAGAATGCTTGTTGAATTAAGTCAGACATTACTAAAATGAGTAACGAAATGGATCCCACGCAACCGAAATATCCTAATAACCTGAGTGCCTCTCCTGTTTTCTCAACTGATGAAACTGTTTTTTCAAGCCATTTCCCGGCAAAGCGTTTCAATGACCCCTCAGAGTTCGAGGTTTCAAAAAGGCTCTTCATCTTAATGATGGCCGCGTCTCCAGGAAACTCGTAACCAATAACGTCAAGTGCTGATCCTAAATTCTCCTCACCATCTTCAATTGCACCACGCATTGCTTCCAAACGCTCAAGCATCCAAGGAGACTCGCAAGAGTCGACCATATTCGTTATTGCGGTCTCCATAGGAATACCAGCGGAAAGCATAGCATTCACGTTCAAAATAAAAGTTGCTCCATTTAAACGCTTATAAATGGAAAATGGAGGGAATTTATCAAACCAGAATCTTACATTACCTGTCCAGCGCGAAAGTGTTTTAAATATTAAAACACTAGCACCGACCAGAACAAATAAAATCAAATACCAGTATTCAGTGACCGTAACATAAAAATACCAGACACCCAACTGAGCAACATTCCATTTTTCAAGCGGTACGCTCTGCTTCAAAAGAGGGACAAGCAATACGCAGAACATGACTACAATGCCGAATGTAAGCGCAAACATATATGCAATAATCATCAAAGATGACTTTATCGAACGAAAGATTTTATCAGTACCTTCGGCAATAAAAATTGCATTGCGAAACCCATCAGCGACTCTACCTGCAACATCACATGAGTCTATAATGCTAAGTTCCTGATCTGGTATCCATTCGCGTAGTGAATCCGCAAGAGAATAACCGGCCATGATATTTTGTCTGCACTCACTGAGAATTTTACCAATCGGATTACCCGGATTCCGCCCTCTACGAGTATAGTTTTCAATTAGCTTATCAAATGTGGCAAGTACACTTAAACCATCCAGCAGGTACTGTCTGAAATCATCATACAACTCCACTCTATCAGTAGCGCTAAATGTGCGGCTATAAATATAACGTTCAAAGTTATTCATTAAATTTATCATCCCTGTCAAGGTTACAGATTTTCTTATGAGCTATAACAGGATCAACCTTTCCCTGATTAATAAGGGCTGTAATATTCTCGCATAATGTTTCCCCGCCTTTTGAGCGCCAATAATTCCATGCCGCGAATTTGCCTTCCCGTTCATAAAGAGACATAAATTTATAATCAGTTTCGATTACCTCAAATACTCCTGTGCGGCCCTTTATGCCTGTATTTTCACAGTACTCACAACCGGATTCATTAATCAGGAAAGCATTCTGAGATTCTGTATATTTATCGATCAGCTCTCTCAAATAATCGTCGACCTCATCTTTATGTTCTTCATAAGGGCGCCTGCAGTGCTTACATAAGAGCGGAGTAAGTCTTAAACCAATAAGACACGTAATCAACGTAGCATCTGTTAATAAATCCTGGTCGACACCAAACCTTCTTAAGCGCTGAATAATATCAATAGGGTGACTTGTGTGAATGGTAGTAATCACGTTATGTCCGGTTTGTGCAGCTTCTATAACACCGGTTGCTGATGTACTATCCCTGACCTCGCCAATATAGATGCTATCTGGATCGAGACGCATGAGGTTCGAAATTGCTTTACCCCAAGCTTTGGCCATTAGCTCCCTGTCACTTCTGTCGGCTAGAATGAGTGGGGTTTGAATCGCCCCACGTATAGGTGATTCAATAGGGTCTTCAACCGTTAACAGGTTTATACCTGAATCATCTCGTGTAATAGACTCTGCCATACACTGTGAAAGCGTTGATTTGCCGTGACCAGTCGGCCCACTGGAAAAAATCGCACCTGAAGGTTTAAATAGCGTTCGTCTGATCGCCGAGGCTTGCTTAGGGGTTAAACCCAGATCTTCGAGCTCCAGTTGCTGCTTGCGCTTTGAGACCAGTCGCACTACTGCAACCAGGGTGTCTGAGTTACCTGGACGACTGGCAAACCGACCTGTACTCAATCCAAGCATTGACACAAATTCTTCTTTCAATCGAGCATCACTGGATTCAGTGGCGCTCAGAGTTGGCGTGCTTTGCTCTGTACACATTGAGTTGAAGAGGGTATTAACAAGCAACCGGCCATTTTCCGTAGAATCCCCAAACATCTTCATTGGTCGCTTGATTCCATCAATACGAAACGATACCTGAAAGTATGATGAGTCGATTCTGAAATGAATATCTGATGCACGCATATCGACGGCATGCTTGATAATTGCTATGACTTTGTTCTGAGATGGCGTATTAGTTTCTGACGATGAAGTTGTTGAATCATCAAAGGCATTACAAACGTCCGCTAATTCCTCTCTTGTAACCCAATTAACGCTTGGGAATACTTCTTTTTTGTTTAAGTGCTTCTTTAAATCAAAATAATGAGTATTACCATCGAACTGATCTACAACAAATAGTTGATAACCTCCTTCGGAGTTATCTTTTAGAAGTCGCACATTTTCAATTATTTCTGATGGAATCTTAATATTTGGTAAATACTGTGCGATGTTTACCAAGCTATGCGTATGCTCAGAATATTGCATTGCCCACCTCTAATTAATAACCTGAATACTCTGTGTGCTAATGTTTTTAACTTTGACCCCGCCTAAACCTATACTCAGAACTTGCCACCGGCCTCCAGGGAGCAGCTGACCAGCAGTCACAGAAGTGGTATTTCCATCCTGCATGCTGAGAACTGCATTTTTTCCACTAATTTTTACCAATTGCGGTAGAGCATCCGCTTGAGAAGTAGAGACTCCCGAAATACCTGCTACAGTCGATGGGTTAGCCTGTGACGTTGCTCCATAATCCTTAATTTCAGCCTCAGCTTTAGCCTTATTAAGAGCCGCTTTTGCTTCATATAACACTCGTTGCTTTTGCATATTATCCAAATCCCATACGGTTCCACTTTCTGCAAGAGCACCAAATGACACTAAGAAAAACACAAGGATAAAATTTTTACGATTTAGAAATACGTTTTCCATAAACAGACCCTGTAATTTTATAGGTGATAGAACGTTGATCCTGAGCGATTTCATAGATAATGCTATTAATTCGCATTCCTAAATACTCCCCCTCCTTGAAAACTAATTGTGGTGGGACAGTGGTTTCGACATTGAATGTAAACTCCTGCCAGTCCTGTAGAGGCAGGTCCTCTCCTTCTTCATTCTTTTTAATGTCTTTTATTGAGACTTCAGTAAGAACTGCTGGTATGTTTACTGACTGAAAAAGGGAAACAATTTTTAATAACTGCGCCCCCAAGTCTTGTAACGGATCATCGCCGTTGGGGGGCAAAGTATTTTTTACGAAAAATGCAGAAACATTTGTCTGGGTGATATTGAATGCCGGTTCAGTACCGAATTTCTCTCTCACGGCATCTACAAAAGCTTGTGCTGTAACCGCAGAATTATCCGGTCGGTTATAGTTAGCATCAAATCCATCTTGACTACACTTGATGGTTGCTGGCATCCATCCCTTTTGAGAAAGCCCAAATTTCTTTAGTCCCTCTTCACACGCTGCCAAAAACACAGGGATTGAGGAGGTTGATATCCACGGATGCTTCAACTTGTCCAGTGCAGCCTGATACCGGGCAATTTTATTTATCTCAGCCTGCTTAAGAATCTGAGCCTGGATGGCAGCTTTTTTTATTCTATCCTGCTCATCCAGATGATCCTGAATAAAAAATACAGCCACGCACGACATCACCAGCGCAGCTGCAAAACCGATTAACTGATTTTTCGTCATTCCCCACTGAAGAGGCTTAAGACGGAAATCTTTTCTGACGTTACCGGGTTTTAGTATCTCATTGAGGTCCAGAACATCAGTAACCCATTCAAATTTATTAATATCTCCAAAAACAGGGATTTCTGTATTTTGTTTACTACCTCTTAAATCCTGTTTGAGGTCTAACACCACCTGTTTAATTTTTGATTCAGGGAAGATCATATCTGAGTTGGAGTGAATCGCGCCTTTCTCAGTACGACCGACTAAAGTATATTCCTCTTCACCTTCGGCATTCGCGCCAAGCGAAATTACTGCGATACAACTCCCCTGAAGAAGGGTAGCTAACGCGACAATAAGAGAATAGGCCCCCCTTAATTTTTGCTTGGATTTAGGAGCAAAGCCAGCTTGGATTGCTTCAGCTTTCCTAATAGCAACTACATCAAGATTTCGATCTTTGCCTATCCTGCGAACTTCTTGCATCACCTTCCGGTGAGATTTAATAGTTTCCCATTCCAGCCCAACGACAAAGCGATGGTTGTTGATAGTCAATACACGTATTGATGCATCGCTTACGTATAACTCAGCTTTATCGCGCTTTTTTTTATTTTTAGCGTACATATGGAGTCACCGTAATAACAAAGCTCTGTTTTGTTTTTGCGCCAGACAACGCACCGCCAAATAAAATATTACTTGGTGAGCCAACGCCCTGCCGATTTGAATTATCAGTGTTCTGTTCAAAACCTGACATGATCAGTGTCTGCCCAGGCTTTAACCAAACACGCTGCTGCAGAGATCGTGTATCAATATCTGGTGCTTCAATTTTTTGCGTATCAGATGTGATGGTACGGATTTGCTTGAGGCTTGAAATATCCATGAACATATTCAGCATCAGGCGATCTGAATCCTTCAGGATTTTAGGGAGAATGGTGATATTCGTCCCCGTGGTTACGCTTCCCGGTGTCAATGATTGTGAAGGAACGGTTGCATCGCCCGTGGCATACGCCGTGGTGGTAACATCTTTCAGGTAAGTTGTTTGCTGGCCGACGAGTACAGGTGCGGCAGCCATATTTGTGGTCATGATCGTGCTGGTTTTAACATCCGATACCTTTGCTTGCTTTGAAAGTGCATCAAGAAGGAATGATGAACCAGCGAACTGCGCTGCGGAACCAGTTGCTGTATCAAGGACATTAAAACCACCAGAAATTGCGTCGCCTGAAACGCCGCTGTTTGTGTTAGCGAGCTTGATTCCATAATTTCCATTCAGGGATTTCCAGACTAAATTCCAGTCAATACCGATCATGTCGCTCACATCTGTATTGACGGTATAAGTCACTACCTTCAAAACGACCTGGCGGCTCAGGGTGCTGTTTTCATCATCGAGATACTCACCCACTCGACTGACTACATCGGGAACATCTGTAATCATCAACGTACCAGTGGTAGCGTTCAGACTCAGACGGCCGACGCCCGGGGTTAACATGCTCTGAACAGTTTCCTTAAGGTCCTTATAAAGGTTATTTCCCATTGCCACGGTGGACGACATTGTTGACCCACCAGAACCAGATACACCGGAACTTGAGGAACCGCTGCCGCTGCCGTTGTCAGTACCCGTTGCGTTAGAGAGGCCACTTGTAACCATCCCTGTCAGATCATATTTTGCATCTGCCGGCTGTATATCGAATCGCTTGGTTTCGAGGTAATAAATGATGGGCTCATCATTACTGTATTTCCATGACACACCCATTCGCGCAGTAACGAGATCCATGACCCCGCCGAAATTACCTGAATAACTGACGTCTGTTATGTACCTACTGGCGGCCGCAGGAGAAGGGCTTGAATTGCCGTTAGCCTCAGCACCAAACATGGCCAAGGGTTTCATTTCACCGCTGTTCATTACAGGGGATGGCACTGTCGCCAACCGTTGTGTCTTAGAACCGCTTTCGCCACCGCCGCTTAAATACGCCGCGGCATCCGGAGTAACTCGAACACGGATATGGCACTGCTCGCTCATATCTTGGGCGAACTGGAAAATATCCTGTGGCTTAGCTGTTTTGTAAGTCACCTGGCAATTTACCACTTCGCGCGGAGCGTCATATTTCGGTTTTGGTAGCGGAGTGGTATTAATATACTGACCGCTTGTGAATTGAACTACCGGGGCATTATCACCCATTTGCTTTATAAGAGATGAAGCCTTAACACCAGTGTCCTCGGCATCTTTTCTTACTTCGTTCATCCTTTGCACTGCACAACCGTTTACCAGAATGGTGCAAATAACAATAGAGAGTAATTTTTTTGTCATGCTTTAATTCCTGTCATCAATGATGATAATGCACTGATTGCGATACGCACTGACGTAAAGAGGCGATTGTGCTTTCTGATATAAAGTGAATAATTTTGTTGTAGCTTCTTCAAAACTGCCCGAGAAACTGAGCGGATAATCGATTGGGTAGTTAATATCGGTTTTCCACTGCACGTTCCATTTATGATCTTTACCTGGGCAGTTATCAGACTTGGTCCACGCGATAAAGCCATCCTTTAAGGTCAACCCTTTATCAATCTTCCACATTTTCGGTTCTGTAGGTTTAGATACTGGGGAATGACTAGCATTGGCTTTGTTTACCGCTAATAACGTAGGGGACACAGATTCTGATTTGTTACTCACCCGGTAAACCACTTTAATTTCGCGGTCCTGATCTGCAAATTCTGCATGTAACCCCACAGCAGATAGCATGTCATTCAAAACCTTCGGCCATTGTGCACCCGCAGGCCAGGATACAGTTTTCTTGAAACTGCGCGCGACATCTGGTGAAAGGCGAATACGCCATTCTTTCGGAACTACCTGGTGCATTGCCTGTAGCAATGGGACATCCTTTCCGCTCACATAAACGAATCCGCTCTTATCCGGCACTGGAAGCGTAAGTTCGGTCTTATTTACTTGCACTGGCGGAACCGGCAAAGTTCTTGATTGGTTTTCTGAGTTATGACGCACCACAGGTGTTTGTGAAGATATGACAGGTTTCGGTTCCGGCACATCCTCAGTGAATCTAATCCAACCAGTTTCATATTCAAGCTTTGTAACCGGTGCAGATTGGCCGTTACTGCAGGCTAATAAACCATTAGCTGCAACTAAGGCTGTTATCAGTTTTCTGTTAGTCATATCTGGTCATTTCCCATTGAAGCATTGGCTGAAACCTTCCCGTCTTCCACGCTACCGCCATGCCTTACACTTTCATGTAGACCTCAAAACTCCAGCGCATCGGTAAAATTGTGTGCCACGACGTACCGAAGTGGACAAAACCTATATAGAAACATGCGTTTTGATTATCGCACAACGAATCAAAGAATTTCAACTGATACGTATTGGATGTAACACAAAGAAAGCACATCTTTGAAGCTGTTTGCTCATACACAAGACTCATATACAAAAGCATTCACAGTGGGGTTCCTCACGAAAAGCCTCATTTTTTCTCCCCTTCTATTTGTTGACATTGAAAAATTACGTATAATACGCACTATATGTAATCTGGAGATGTGCACCATGTTTAGAATCAAACTCTTAGTCTGTTCACTGGCGTTAGCCTGGGCAGGTGCAGCTGCCGCAGACGCTCCATATGACGAGAATCCGGCACCTTCATTTAATGAGGTCCTGAATGGCTTTAATAACTCTGAAGGGGATACAGTTCGGATCACTGTATTACGTGATATGGGGGAAACCATCGGCTTCAGAACAGGCTTAGTGTGGGAAGCTCAAAACATCGCGAAGGGTCTTAAGAAAAAAGAGTCGGTTCTGGACCGCCTTTACAATTTCGGCTCGTTAATGACCAATGACAGCTCCTTGCCTCCAGTCATAGTTGAAGCAAATGATCTTGCTTCTGTTTCTAAGGACCAGTTCAGAACGGCTAATAAAGCATTTAACATTGTTAAACCCGAAGAGTTCGTCTCCGTTCCTCCTACCTGGCGTGACTATCTTTTCACCGGACTATTACAACAGTCAGAGGTTATCTATCCCTCAGATGATGCACGCCCGAAAACAAGCGCTGAGAAAAATGCCTGGGAGACATCGCTAAAGAAAGGCTGGAACGATGGCGTTGCCCAGGCGCAGAGTATTCTTGATGAGAATTTTAGTCGCCTCGGACGCGACTACAACGGAATGATGCGCTTTAACGCTTTACTTCGAATGGGCATGATTTCCCGTACTGAAATAGCATCGAAGGTATATACCGTTTCACCTGAGAGTAATAAAAATAGTCTGACAATCGGCGAAAAACACCGAGAGATCATGAAAAAGGCGCAGTTCGAAGTTAACCCTGATAAATGGAAACCAGTTATAACTAAGTCTCCGACTTCAGATACGTCAGCTCAGTATCAGTACGGAGGCAGATAGTGGATAATTTGCATTCCAGCTTTCCTTATGACTTTCCTAATGGTGAGATTTATCCAGAAATAATGAAGAAATTTTTCGTTCATTGCTGGAGACACAACGTTTCAGACGTTACCATTCAGGGAGGTGATTACATTTGGGTTGAGCTTCATGGGCGCCTAGTGAAAGCCTCAAACATGGTAATAGGCCACTCTCATCTTTCAGAGTTAATAACTTTGTTATGGGGCGCGGATATCGTCACCATTGTAGTCAGTGGAGAAGAGCAGGACAGGCCACTGTCAATAACTGGCGAACAATATGGGCTTGAGAGGGGGGAATCTATTCGACTCAGAACGAACTTTGTTCAGGGCCACGTGGGGCGTGGGTTATCGATTCAAATATCAGCGCGAATAATTCCTTCAGAGTTACCGACTCTAAAAAAATACCCAATAGAAGAAGAGTTCGTGCGTGAGCTCTTTTCCGCTGACGGCCTAAATGTTATTGCCGGTCCTACTGGAAGCGGGAAAACCACCACTTTGACGGCCCTGTATATGGAAATCGGGATGAAGATGCCTGACCGCAAGGTAATTCTCTTCGAACAGCCAGTCGAGTTTATCCTAGGTGGCCCGATGTGGGTGGGTCTGCAGCCTTGTCAGAGTGAAATTCCCCGTGACATAGCTTCGTATGCAGCTGGTATTCGCAATGCCCTGCGTCGTGCACCTAAAGTTATAGGGATAGGGGAAGCTCGCGACAAGGAAACCTATCTTGCCGGCATCGATGCTGCAAAATCCGGGCATCTTTTAAACTTCACATCCCACATCAATAAAACTGGCGAGATATTCAGTCGAATCATCCAGGCATTCCCAGTCGATCAGCAGGCTTCAGTTGCTCTCGATCTCCTGTCAGTTTTACGCGTTGTCATTGTGCAGAACCTTTTCAAATCGACTGATGGTAAACGCGTAATGCTCCGCGAGGGCCTTGTGTTTACTCAGGAGATAAGAAATGAACTGGAAGATATTCACTACAGTAAATGGCCGCGTTGGGTTGAAAGCCACTTGCACAACAAGAATGCCACTATCATCGATAAATTATGGGTCCTCTATAAAGAAGGAACAGTTGATAAAGACATCTTTATATCAAAGGCTTCTTATCACGAATTTGTAAAACGCTCAGGAGGCATCAATAATGATTAATAAATGGCGAAACAATGTCAATCCAACTTTATTTGGAGTTCCTTTCTCAGGATTATTCGCATATCTCTTCTTGATTTATTACTGGAGTTCTACTTTATTCCTGGTGATAACATGTCTAAATATTTTTTATGCTTATTTACACTGGCGCGGTTATTCTGTCTCTGGAATATATTACAGTCTCATGAGTAAAATTCGAGGAAACATAGTCTATTCACGTCCCTGGTGGTTCCGTGAACAATGGGGAGGTGATGATGACTCACTTTGAGTTAAGCACGCTTGAGCTTGAGCATGGCAATTACGATCTTGCCTTAAAAGCAATTAAAGAGCAGGCAAATGAAGGTCACCCTTCAGCAATCAAGCTACTCGCTGAGATATACAAGCATGGTATTGGTATTCAAAAAGATGAAGCTGAATACCGTAGATTACTTCATTTAATCGAACAACCAACTTCACATTAAATAACAGGATTAGTTATGAGCACTTTAAAAACCATGTTGACCATCTCTGCCTGTGCATCATTACTTTCAGGATGTGCGCTTATGGGAAAAAAGTCCGATCCAGTAAGCACAACTGATGAGGTCATTAACAAAAATATCGAACTGGCAATCTCGTCAATCCAGAAAACGCAAGCTGAGTTGTATCAGTATGGTGCGATAAATGAAAAAGCCGTTGGTATCACCGGTGGTATCTATCATGACAACGTGCGCATTGATATGAACTGGAACGGTGATGCGTATGAACTGTTGGCACAAATGGCCAGGCAGCGCTCATTTACATTCCGGTCTTCTGGCGCAAAGCTGCCATTACCGGTATCACTCAAAGTTTCGCGGGCCCAGTATAAAGAAGTTATGGATAGCATACAGACGCAGATCGGTTACCGTGCTTCCATCATTGTTGACAACTCTACCCGAACGATGACACTTAACTACAATACACCCAATCTTGAGGCATCCTCTTCTGCGAAAGTTATTCGCACCGGCACGGTTTCTGCAGCTCCATATCGCCCTGGCTCACCAGTGATCTCTTCGCCTACTACCGCCAGCAGTACAACAGCGCCTTCGAAAGGCGGTAATGGCTTGTTCAATGGTGGTGGTACAACCATCCCTCAGGATCACGAAGCGGCCAGACTAGGCGACAAATGCACAGAAAGAGGGGTATTAAGCAGAGACAAGCAGGGTAGGGCAATGTCCTGTAGCAATGGCCGCTGGAGAAAACTTTAACGCGCCTTAGATTGATGATGTTCTTAACATTACTTAAAAATAAAAGCCGGTATAGCCCGGCTTTTGATATATATTAATTCCATATGTTTTTTACGTTATCCTTAGCATCATTTACTTTGGAATCAACCGTATTATTAACACCATTCATTAGGTCGCTAATATTATTGTTGATACCTCCAATAACGTCATTGTATGAGTCGGAGATTTTATCTGAAGCAGTCTTACAAACCTGGTTCATTATGTCTGACCAGATTGATCCAAGGTCAGGGAACGTAGGCATCGTAACAACGCCGGTGACGGCGCTTATGCACGTTCCTATCACCTCGGATGAGTTCTTGAGTGCATCTGTTTCAGAATTAATCTTCGCGATTGCTGATTCGTAAGCACTCTGAGCACCCTCTGCGGCTGCTGTTCCACTCCGGCAGGAAGCACCATAAGAACAAGACGAAATCAGTAGGCCTGCTATGATGATTATCTTTTGAATTTTCATGGTAAGCTGATAGTTATATTGTTGAATGTATGGTTGAATAACCGGATCTGTTGTTGCAACGCTTACATTTTATACGTACCAAACGTAAATACCAGTTAAAAATTAGCTGATAAGAGGATTAAATGGCAAAAGAGATTGTCACTGGGAAGGATCTTGAGCGCTGGCGCTATGACCACGGCTTCGTCGTTGGTACTGCAGCCGAGTGTTTCGGCATCCAACGAGCCAAGTGGGAGTCGTTGGTACGCAATGATGAAATTATCACCAACGCAAGGATCCTCAACCTTTTCCATATTTATACGCAGTTCCCCGAAACCATTCCAGTCGCGCCAAGCTTTGACTATGTAGGCCTGTTCAATGAACTGGGCTTTGCTAACAACACTCGTGACAAGAAAGAGTTTGCTCGACTATTTGGTATGTCCATTCCTGGAACGTACCGGATCATGGATAAAAACTCCGCGCAGCGTGACATTGAAGCCTACGCTCAGGCCCTGAAGCGTACGGGGGCAAAAGGTAAAGATCTCCTGTTTCTAATGAGAAAAATTTCTCAGAAGTCAGAAACAGTCATTGAAGCTGGAGAAGAAGCTATGAAGGAGAAAGCCAGCAAGAAAAAAGTTAAAGGGGATGCAAAATAGCCATTTGTAAACTATTCCTGCCCCGCGAAATCAAACGATAAGCGGGGATAGTTTACTTTGGAGTCTGGAGCCTGCTGAAGTGCCCTTTTAAAAAAATCTTGAACCTTGTAACGTTATTACATTTGCCTTAAGTCATATTCCTAATATCACATCTGACCTGTTCCCCTTACCTAAACGTCTGAGACGTATCTATCTCTTTTGTTTTAAACGCAACACTGCAGCCGAACGTAAGATCTTGTTTGTGTGTGGCGGTAATTTATTGATTAATTCCATTCAATATGTATTATCCGTAACACAAGCATATAAAATATTGACCGCGGAGACGTCAAATGAAACAAGATGGACAAAGGCTTATCAAGCTTACCACAGCATTCTTCTATGACACTGAAGTCGAACCAGAAGTGATAAATCTCAGAGATACTACTTTGGCGACCGGTATCCCCGGCCTTCTGAGCGGATATTTCGGAAGTTTTGCTCAAACAAAGGGGTTCAAGCCTGTTAAAGAAATTGCAGACTCCCTAGGAAAACGATACACAATTGTTGATTTCACGCTTTCATGCAGTGAATTTACTGAGACCGAAAGCCCCCCTCCGGGAATGATGATAAATCTCAAACAACTGACCAAGGCAAGACAGGTGCCACTTTCTCATGAAATATCCGAAAGCAGCCCGGAACTTATTAGCAGCATAAAAATGCACGGCAGCTTTGAAAAGGCACTTATTGATAATCCACTGTTCCTCCCTGAAATGCTGAATCATCTTGGCCGCTTCCGCGACTCTGTGATTATTCATTCCATAAAGCCCAATGCCTCCCCGACACTGACAGTGGCAAGTATAAGAATAGATCAGGTTAAAGCCAGACTTGTCAGTGCGAGCTGCCGCTTCAATCAGAACACGAAAATTGTGTGGGAATAATGCTGATTTGATAACACTCAACCCCGGAGTTACCGGGGTTTCGTTGGACCATTATGCAGCTTCTTTCAGATTCACCTGGAACCAATTGATCCGCTCACCCACCCGCTGGAGCTTCAGCAAGGCTGTTTCCCTTGGCTTAAGATATTCGAGCTTTGATTTCTCAATCTGAAGTTTGTTCGCTGCGCGCTGCCAGTCACCAGGAGCCATGTTCTGGACCAGAAGTGTGCCGGCTGAATTGATAAAATCCTCACTGAAATGGCTTGGACTTTGGCTGGCCAGCACCAGTGAAATGCCAAATTTTCGTGCTTCGTTAGCGATGATGTTTATTGGGTTCGAACTTTCTTCATCGCAGAATTTTTTCGCCTCATCGAGGATGATGACGTGGCGAACCTTGCCATGACTCTCACCACGCTGCATTTCCTCATGGAAGATGGCCATCATACGACTGTAAACAAACATCTTCAGCTCATCCTCTGAGCTGGCTAAAGGTTTGATATTGTATCGCTGGATACGACCGCTAAATGGCGGTTCGTTTGCGTTGAACAGGCCTAATGCTTTAACGTTCTCCAGCCGCGTTGAGAGAGAGCGCAGGGTGTCTACTGAATCATATTTGAGAATTTCATCAAACTCGGACCCCGTGCGCGTCTGATTCAGTGCATTTTCATATTCCTTAAGGGCATTCTCTTTCGCTTTTTCCAGCGCCTGCTGTGTCTTCTCTGTATCTTCCCTGATATTCCTTTCCTTCGCTTTATCCAGCGCCCTGGCGGCCCGCATAAAGCCCTCAAAACCCCTGAGTGCCAGATTAGCCTGATTGTTCTCATCGAGCCCAAATAAACCGCTCTTGAGCTTCTTGGCAATAAGTCGCTCCAGATCGGTGAGCGTCGGGTAGCACTGCGCAAGTGCACTCCATTCACGTTTATTATAAAGATCCTGACACTCCGATTCTGGGGCATTACGTTTCACCCAGCTGGCCGGTTTTTCCTGATACATGCGTTTAAGCGCGTAGCAATCCATTACCAGCTGGCGTAACACTGCTGCCTGCTGTTCACCCAGCTTGCGGTTCGTGCTCATGATATCGATGATATGATTCGCCGATTTACGCAGACCGCCGTAATGTGGATCAGGGTTTACCACAAACGGGTTATAGCCATAACGGGTCGATTCACTGAAAAGGACTTCGCTGGCGCCTGGAATTTCGATATCGCCATGGTAATCAAAGATAGAAATTCGCGTTTGCGGATCTGAAGCAAATGCCTCAGCGAACCGGCGAATCTGGTAAGTTTTGCCTGAACCTGATGTACCGGTAATACCAACATGGCCATTTGCCAGCTGCCCCAGGTTCCAGATAAATGGCTCCTTGATACCTTTTCTAAGCTGAAAATCATTAAATCCTACGGTGAATTGAGTAGCCATGCTTTCTCCTTAATGAATGAGTTATGCTGCTTCGCGCATGGCGGTCAATGCCGCCTGAAGTAGCCTTTTCTTCTGACCTTCAAGGGTCAGTGATTTGGAAACAGTGAAGGTTTCGGTGTCGTCGCTATAACTGCTACGCAGTTCTTCCTCGATCTGATACTCAACATCGGCAATGGCGCCATTAATCGAGCAATCGGTATTAGCGGCCGTGATGCCGGCAAGCAGAAGGGGGGCCAGAGGAATATCTGACGAAGCGATGATTTTTTCCGTTTTGTACCCTTCGAGCGATACTGGAGGGTCTATTTCGATAAACTGGTTAATTCGTGGGCTAAGTTTCGTATGCTTTTCATTATCCGGGATATAGAAGGCCGCCATCTCGATTAACGAATCTTTGAAGATTAAGTAGCCTTCACCTGAATTTAATCTCTTAACGTCTGTAATGCTGATGCGATTTCGTGACTCAACACGCAAATCCTTTCTCGCCGACCAGGAACCGACAGTACCCGACTGATAATCAAACCCAGAAAGTGTTGAGAAATATCCCTCACCGGACACCTTTTGAATCAGCGAGAAAGTATCATCACCGTCTTCCAGAGCCAGGCAGTATTTGAACTTCGTATTGGCAAGCAAGGAAGCCGTTTCCTCACCTGCAGAACCTCTTTTCAGCCCCTGGATGTCCTGAACGGCCGCAACCATCATGAAGCCAAGCGATCGTGCCTGGGCGTACATGACAGCCAGACCGGAAGCATAATAATAAGCAAGTTCGTCCGTAATAATTATCGACGGTACCGGCGAAGATGTTGGCCTGGCCTGAAGTATCTCGGCCTTAGTGCCCTCATACTTTGTACCGAGGTTTTCGGCCATCATTAACCGTATACAGCTGAGCACGAGCTTCCCGAGCGCCTCAGCCTCCTGAGAGGATTTTTCCAGAGAGGGTATTGAGATAACCAGCACCCGGTTATTAAGTAACACATCGCTAAGATCAATATCAGGATGCTTAACGTTGTAGACGAATCCGTATGACTCGATCATCATCTGCAGAGTACGCTGGAACTGAGAGGTAAGATAACCATGTTGGGTTCTTACTTCTGAATTCCATTTTTGTGGTTCGTCAATGAGGCTGAAGTCAAACGACAAACCGGTTTTCAGGTAGTTCGCAATAGGCGAGTATGCGGCATAAGGTAAAAGTCCGGCTTCCCCTTCCTTGTAGAGTGTCAGCAAATCCTCAAGGCCAAGATACTTCTGAATGGCATGGATGCCGGAGGTAAGATCCCCGCGCAAATGTTTATAACGCAGACATCTGATGATGGCATCTACCAGGTTAACAGCCTTCTCCTGCCACTGGGCTCCACTTCCGTCTGCCTTTGGAAGGAGGGAAGTCATTAGCTGAACCTGAAAATCTGCGGTCCCGGAGAAAAATGGATTAAGTGAGTTCGATCGGGCGCCGTTCTGAGGGTTAAAGTAGGATTCGCCCATACGGCGATATTTTTCTTCTTCCAGAAGATCGAGGTAAGGGTCACGCCCTGCAGTTAACAAATTGAGATGGAGGAAGTCGTCATCCCGACCCATACGGCGGCACAAAGACCAGATAGTAAAAGGCAAACTGATGTCTGCTTTGCCATCCGCATACACTGCTCCTGAACCCCAGCACAGCGAGTTATAGACCATGCCATAAAGTGATTCAGATTTCCCCGAGCCTGTTGTACCTGCCAGAAAAACGTGGGTTCGGCAGTCACTGTTAGTGGACCAGATCTCAGCCCCCATGAGGTATTTTTTGTTTGTCCGTAAGACTCCCCAATAGAGTATACCCCCTGCGGTTGCATACTTAATTCTTTCGCGTGTTCCCCGGAATATCCAGGTCTTCCATTCTGTCCTTATCGTGTAATACTCAGAAATATCGTATCCACCCACGTCTTTAGGAATACGCATTGGGGCACGTGTTTTTCTGTCCAGTAAAATGGCCCAGAAAATGAGCGAGGTGATAAGCGAAACGGGCCAGATAGCGAGCAAAAGAATCTGCAAGATAACTCTGCCTATCAGCAGCAGGCGGACATTGTTAAGATCGAGAAGCCATTCATAGACTTTCTCCTCAAATGAGCGCGTGTCTCTCCGTAATTTACTGGAGTCAATTTCATGTTGGCTCATAAATTATCCTCTAGATTTAGCGTAATTCCGCATTCCTTACGGAAGGCATCAACGAGTAACTGGCGAAGATAGGGAGCATGTTTAATCGAACGGCAGACCTCTTCAGCCCTGACAGCTGCTTGTTTCTTCTGCTCAATAGTTTCGATTTTGTAGTTGCGTGTGGCGTACTGCAGCAAAAGAGAACTCAACGGTACCGCAGCAACCAAAGCATTCTCCCAGGACAACAATCCGTTCGTTCGAATGTAATCATCGGGATCCATTCCCTCGGGCATAAACAGGAAGAAGACGTCATGGCGATCTGATATGACATCCAGCAAACGAGGCAGAAGTTGACGTATACCTGCGCGACCACCTTTATCAGAATCCATGCAGAAATAGAGCCTGGTGGCCATCTTACAGAGGATCATCAGCTGCTCGACTGTTATCGCTGTACCCATTCCGGCCACAGCACGAGACTCACCCTCCTGGTGCAGGGCGATTACGTCAAAATAGCCTTCAACGATAACGGCGGTGCCGGTTTTGCGAATAGAGGCAGACGCCTTATTCAGGCCAAAAAGTAGCCGTGACTTATTGAAAAATGGGGTCTGTGGCGGATTCAGATACTTCGGGGAGGAGTCCCAAGAGTGGATTTTGCGACCGGAAAATCCGGTCAGTCTTCCGCTAACCGAATACACGGTGACCTGCTCCCCGTTGATTAGTACACCCCGATGTTAGTAATGTCTTCATAAGCCACATGAGGACATCCCCATGAAGAAGCGTTTTTCCGACGAACAGATCATCAGTATTCTCCGCGAAGCCGAA